>JAYVJI010000728.1:0-4801 GCA_043769435.1 Verrucomicrobiota bacterium | reverse complement strand
GCGGCACCGTTAGGCTCGGGCAGTTGATCCGGCACCGGCGCAGGTCCTTTGGAATCATCCACGCTGAAGAGTTCCTTTCCGTCACCGCTGGTCATCAGCTTATTGATCTGCGTGGAGGTGATGGCATTCCGCTGCTCCCGGCTGAGCGCCACCGGGGCCGCCATTTCATTGAGCGTACGGAGGATCTCCTCGCTCTCCACTCCCAGCTTGCTGATGCCTTCGAGGACGCCTTCCTTGCTCAAGTCCTCCATGAGATTCTTCCGCGCCTGCTCCCGGCGGTATTGCTGCTTCAACTGCTGCAGGACAATTTCACGCAGGATACCATTCTCCGTGGAAGCCTCGCTCTCTGGCAGACTGCCCGCTGATGCCTCCGCCAGCCGCGTCAGCGTGGCATCCAGCTTGGAGGTCACGGCAGCCAGTTGCTGCCGGTATTCCTCGTTTTCCTGCTGCATGGCCAGGAGGGACTCCCGCGATACGTTCACCTCCTCTTTCAGTGAGGCTATTACCTTGCGGTCGGCATCCTTCTCAGCGGTTAGTTGAGCGACCTTCTGCCCAGCTTCCGCCAACTGGGCTTTCAGGCGCTGGTTTTCCTCTATAATCTTCAGCCGGTCCATGCTCTTGAGGCCATCGCCGGACATGAGGGCGGCCATCTGGTCGCGTTCCTTTTTTAGTTCATCGCGCTGTCCGGTCAGTTCCTTGATTTGAGCCCATGCACCGGAAAGTTCATCCGCCATTTTTGCGGCGCGGTCATTGGCCGCAGTCAGCTTTTCGGTGGCGTCTCCGAGCTGGCTTTTCAATGCCTCCACCTCCTTCACCAGTTCGCTGTTCTTTCGTTTGGCAGAGACGGCGGCTGTGTCGAGCTTCGTATTCGCCTCCACCAGCCGTTCCCTCATTTTATTTTCTTCATTCCTCGCCTCCAGCAGGTCCTTCTTGGTGTGGAAAAGTTCATTTTCCTTCTGCCCCAGCGACTTCATGGTTTCATCATTCCGCTTTTCCAGCTTTTCGATCTGCTGCTTCAGCGCGCGGACACGCTCACCCAGCACCATGGAGGAAGACCGGGGCTGCCCGGGTGGATCATCCGCAGGGATAGCGGAACGCACATCAAGGGGGGCGGCATCATCTGTCTCCGCCGGGGCCTCCGCTTCCCCGCCGGCCTTGCGCCGCGCGATTTCTACTTGCCGGACAGTCTCCATTTCCCCACGTATTTTCTTGCGCCGGAAGTCGACGATCTCCGCATTCCAACCGGGATCGCTGGCATGGACGCTGTCAAAAATATCACGTGCATCCCGGTATTTATAATAAGACGCGGCGAACTTGCCCTCCTTCCGGAGTTTATCCCCTTCCAGCATGATGAGGTGCCCCTGCAGGTAAACATCGCCCGTGGCAGCCTTCGAGGTTTCCCCGGCGGCCCTGGTGTTCTGCGCCATGACGCGTGGCGCTGGCATCGCTGCCCACAGGGCAGTGCCGACAACAAGTGATAGAGAACGCTTGAGCATGATGGCGAATTTAAATAGGTAGCGAAATTGAGGATAGGGGAATCCCTGAGGCTTGGCAAACTGAATTTATTTAAAACTTTTTGTGGCTGTGTTCCGCGAGTTGCCCTGAGCATGCTGTGGGTTGCCAATTAAAAATGGCGGGGCGGACGGATATTTGCCTCGACTCCTAATAAAATGTGAGCAGAGTAGCAGCCACAACATGCAGTGTCCCTATTGCCAGAGCCCGTCCTATGAAAAAGCACCCGAGTGCCCACGGTGCGGGCTGACCATGGAGAAAGCGGGGCAGTTTTTTGGAGCAGCGCCGCGCCTGACGGGCGGAGTCAGTGACACCTCAGGTGTGCTCAATGCCCGGGAAAGACGGCGGCTAGGGGGACTCCTGACCGCATTTCAGCGCCGGTTCCCTCAGTTGGGATTTACCGCCGCTTTCATCCCGGTGGCGCACGCTGTCCCTTTGCCGGCCTATGCCTTCTGGATCTTCAACAAGTGCGCCCTGGGCGGTGAGACGATGACTGGCGGCATGAACCGCCACCTTTTTCTGCTGGTGGACACCACCTGCCAGCGCACTGCCCTCACCGTCGGCTATGGCTTGGAGCCTTTTGTCAGCAAGCAGGTACTCACGGCCTGCCTCGAAGCAGGCGCCGCCGCATTTTCTGAAGGCCGCTACTGTAAGGGAGCCTGCGACGTTCTGGCCGCAGCAGAGAAGTGCCTGCGGGAGATTTCCACAGCCCTGCCCAGGACCTTCGGCGTCACCAGCCTCAGGCCGGAAGCCAAGGACGAGGAAGCAGCGGCCTCCGTTTATTGATACCGCAGCAGACAACTGCGTGCGCCGTTTCAATCCCGCGTGATCTTCGTCCTGACAAATCGCCGGGTGTTAGGCGCTATCACCGTGCTGTCACTTATAGTAACCAGCGTGCGGTCCGCTGCCTCCACAGCGCTATGGACCCGGGCATGAGTGAACCCCTCAGGGCTGGTCCAGATCGCAGTCCATGGGCCGTCCAGAGCCGCACTGACCTCCACTGCGTATGTTAGGCCTGCAGTGTATTTGCGGACGGGAAGCGTCACTGTCAGCGTCCGGGGATCCGGTGCCGTGCCCAGCAGGCCATGGGATGGGGCATCCGCCAGGCTATGCGCACCGGGATCTCCGAGGAAGGCAAATTCCAGCAAATTGTTTAGATTATCTCCATCCGGATTATCATTCTCCGCACTTTGCCCGCCGCTGAATGTCTGCCGCGCAGCCCAGGTGGCAAAGGTATCCGTGACCGTCACAGGAAAACTTTGAGAAGCGGTCAGGTTATCCAGGTCCGTAGCTGAGACCGTGACCATGGCGTTCCCTCCCGCCAGCGCCACAAGGTGAACCTGCCCGTTCACTATGGAGGCACTGACGACGGCAGGATTAGTGTTTCCCGCGATGGCCCAGGACAACGTGGAGATAGTGGTCACTGAGTTCATTTTCACCACCAGGGACTGATCCATCTGAGCAGGAGCCGCCGCCGCATTCACAGGAAAGTCTGGAAACGAAGTGCCCGTCGCGGAGCCATCCAGATTCAGACTGTAGGTGCGGGTCGGTAGATGACTGATAGCGTCAGCCACATTCATGCCGTTGCCTGCCACCCGGCCGAATACGGTGAACCCTCCATTTTGAAAATCGAGGTTTGCGCGGTTATCTCCGAGGCTGATGAAAAACTCGTTCGTTGCACTGTTAGGACTATTTCCCAGTTTTGCCATGGACAGAGTCCCCCGCACATTAGCGATCCCAGGTTCATTCATCACCGCCAGATCCTTGTCCACTGTGGTGAACTTAGCACCATCTCCCGTGGAGCGAAACCCGCCGCCTTGGATAACAAATCCCGCTATACTGCGGTGGAAGACTACGTTCGCATAACGGGCGAGGTAGTTCTTGAAGTTCACAACGGTAGCCGGGGTCACGGTATCAAAGAGAATGAAATCCATAGCGCCCAGCGTCGTGCTCACCCTGACAGCGGATTCCGCTTCAAGGTCCGTGAAAGCACCTGCTAGCGGAGTATCCCGGGTGCTCCCTGCGGGTGTAGTCCATGCGGGAAAGGAGGCCGCCGGCAGCGGTGGCCCGGCTGGGTGCAGGACCCGGATATAAAACGTCCGGGAGTCAGTCCAGCCATTTGCGAAAATCACACTAAGACTCAATGCATAAAGTCCAGGGGCAGGGTATGTTCCGGTGAGTGTCCCCGTGGAGCTGTCGAAAGTCAGCGTATCGGGCACGGATGTCAGGCTTCTTGAAACCACGGGGGAACCGCCTGTAGTGGTGAAGGTGTGGGAAAATGGTTCCCCCGGAATGCCGGAAACTCCGGTCCTGCTGGTGGCGGCATCCTTGGTGATAACGGTGGCCGCCGCAGAAGGGTTGGTATACCATGTGTCCGTGGTGCCGGAAGCATTGGGCACGGTCACAAAAGCATAAATCAAGAAACTGTAGGATGATCCCGGAGAGACCGGCACCACGTCGTTGAACAAAGCAGAATAAACCTGGGTGATCGTTGTCGGCGGGTTCACCACGTTCGCGAGCAGCTCATTCCCGGGGTCGGAAGAAGGCTTCCCATAGACCAGAAACCCCGTCTTGTTAGTGGCGTTATTCGTCCATGTGGGAGTGAAGCTTGTCGCCGTTGCGGTGGCGGAAACTCCGGACGGCGGGAGAAACGTAACTGTGGCTGCCGGCATCACCACCGCAGTGGCCGTGCTGTAGGCAGAGGTCAGCCTTGTCCCGCCCGCACCGGTGAGGTTGTATGCCCGCACCCGCATTGTGAGGGTGAGGCCTGCGGTGTTTATATAACCCGCGAAGTAGCTCGTGGCGTTCACAGGCAGCGCATTGCTGTAGGAAGTGAAAGCACCAGTGCCCACCTTGAATTCCAGCTCAAACCCAGTCTCATCTGTGGCGTTATCCACCCATGAAACCGCTAGGAAGTCGAAGGCTACCGCTGTAGCCCGCATGGCTGTGGGGGCGGCTGGAGCCAGCGCGGTGGCATCGCTGGTAAAGCAAAACAGCGCGCAGAGGATGGAGCAGAGGCATGAAGCAATAACGCGGCTGGAGAACATACGGTAAGGCAGGCGATGGGAGGCCGGAGCACTAGGGCTGGGTGACGCGGAGCCGGAGGTAGCGGCGACCGGCACCGGAAATCAACGCGGCATCCTGAAACGTGACCACCCCCGCTAGTTCTGTTAGTGATGCTCCCGGGGCCGTCACCCAGCCGCCTGCACCGGACCGGGTGGCTTCCGCGTTCCAACTGCCTGCGGCCAGAGTCGTGGAGGACTCGATCAATATCGTGACATCCGTCGCG
>JAYVJI010000727.1:0-9498 GCA_043769435.1 Verrucomicrobiota bacterium | reverse complement strand
CTCCGTGAACAGACGGCCTAAAGACCGAACTCCAACCTCCTTTACCCGCCGAAGTCCAGCCCCATGGCCCGGAGCCGCGCGCGCAGGGCGGGCAGATCGCAGAGCCAGGTGTGGGATTCCGTGGCGGCGGCGAGGGTGTGGCCGTCAGGGGAGAAGAGGAGGTGAAAGATGCGCTCGCGTAGTGGCAGGGTGAGGTGGGCGACGGTTTCGCCGGTGTCCGGGCGGAGCAGGCGGATACGGTAGCCGTCGCTTTCAAGGGCCAGCAGGTCGCCGTCCGGGGAGAACGCTATCTGCCGGGGCGAGCCGGAGGACGGCGCGAACGGCACGCGGCGGGCGGGCTGCCATGCGCCGCTGTCCCAGAGGCAGAGTTCGGATGATGAGCAGGAGCCGAAATGCCCGCCGCCGGCACTGCCCGCGAGCACCAGCGAACCTACTTCCGTCTCGCGCGTGGCCAGTGGTTTCCAATCCATCGTGTCCCAGACGGTGAACCCGCGGCCCCGCCACCATGAGGCAGCGAACCACTGGCCAGCCGGATCAAAGACGAGCGTGCCGACCCCCGCGCCGCTCCACGGCAGGAACGTCGCGGTCCGGCGCGTTGTCAGGCTAACAACTCCGATCCGGCACACCTCCGCAGACGCGGGGTCAGCCGCCGCCGCCGCCAGCCACCGGCCATCACCGCTCACTGCCATCTGCGCCCAGTGGCCCGGCAGGAGCAGCGTGCTGCGATCCGCAGTCAGCGAGCGCAGCGGTCCATTCCCGGGAAGTGCGGCCATGTCCCGCGAGCGCACGCCATCGCGGTCTGTCGTGATCATTTCCAGCCCCCGAGCGCCGGTGACGAAGGCGCTGTGACGCCCGTCCACGCACGCCACCGGGCGGACTCCGGGCCATGTGCTCACCAGCGTACCGGTGCCGACGCGCGTGGTCACCAGTTTCCCATCCGGCGAAAAAGCCGTCTGCACAGCGCCCGCCGCGCGATTCCGTGGGATCGCGGCGCACTCCGCCGCCGGCACCAGGTCCAGCAACTGCACGCGCTTGCCCTGCCACACCAGCAGGCGTCCGCCGCCGGGCGCGGCCATCCCCCGTCCTCCTTCCATGATCATCACCTGTCCGCCGCCGGGGCTCCACAGCCGCATCGTATTGTCCCAGCCGCCCGTGACGACGAACTGCCCGCCGAGCACAAAATCCACTGACGAAATCGCCCCGCGGTGCCCCGTTAGGCTCGCCAGCGCCGCGCCGCCCGTTTCGTGCCCGGCAGCGTCCAGCGTCACCACTCCGCCCGATTCATCGCCGTATGCCGCCAGCCGGCCATCCGGGGAAAAGCCCGCCACCACCCTCGGCGCGGGTGTCGTGAAAGTGTGCTGCGTTCTGCCCGACGCGGCATCCAGCAGCAGCAGCTTTCGCTCGTTGAGCGTTGCGGCCAGCAGCCGGGAGCCGTCGGCACTGGCGCGCAGGAAATGGATGCGGCCTCCCGTTTCCATGCGCCGCTCCTCCATTCCCGTCTCCACGTTCACCACGCTGAGAGCGCCGGCCAGCATGGGGATCACCGCGCGTGCGCCGCCGTCGAGGAAAGCGCAGCTTTCACAGTCGAAGTCCGCGCCCGGCACTGCACAGAGTTTGCGTCCCGTCGCCGTCTCGTAAAACGTCAGCGCTCTCTGCCAGGGAACGCCCCTGATCAATTGGATAGGATACACCGCGAGGATGCCGCCCCCGGGGCTGAGACAAAACTTCAACGAGCCGGCGAGGCGCAGCGGCACCGGCACCGGCCCGAGGGATTCCCCCGTGGCCAGCCGGTAGCGGAGAATGGGTATGCTCCCCTGGCTGCCCACCACCAGCAGGTCCGACGCGAAGTCATAATCGAACACCGGGGTGGCCTCTGGAATGACATCCAGACTCGCCACCGGCGAAACGTCAGGCAGGGCCATGGCTGCCAGCGCTTCGTCGCGCAGTTCCGGCGTGGTGCGCCGTCGCGCCGCGTCCTCCACGGCTGCCAGCGCGCGCAGTCGCTGTCCCGGCACGCCAGACTGTCGCACCGCGCGCGCCTCCGTCAGCCGCGCCTCATAAAGTGCATCAGACATGGCACCCGTGGCCAGATTCGCCCGCCGGGCATAGTTCAAACTAACGATCGTCCCCGCGATGAGCGCCAGCACCGCCGCCGCCGCCGCTGCGAATATCGCCTTGTGCCGGCGGATGAATTTCTGCGCGCGATACCATGCCCCCGGCGGTCCCGCGCTCACTGCCTCACCGGCCAGGAACCGCTGCAAGTCATCGCGCAGCGCGCCGGCGGAGTCGTAGCGCAACGCCGGCTCCGCAGCCGCCGCCTTCATCACGATCCAGTCCAGCTCGCGGGGCAGGGGACCGGACGTAATGTCGGCGCGCGCCTGTCCTCCGTGTCCCTGGCTCATCCGCCGCAGCACCGCGCTCGGCGGCGACGGCTCCTCGCCGCCGGTGATCTGCGCCGCCGCTTTCAACGTGCAGCCAGTGAGCAACTCATAGAGAATCACGCCCAGCGAATACACATCCGTCCGCGTATCCAGCGGCCCGCCGGCCAATTGCTCAGGACTCATATAGGCCGGCGTGCCCCACTGCTGCCCGGCCAGCGTCACCTCCGCCTCCGGCGACGGCGACACCATTTTGGCGATGCCGAAATCAATGATCTTCGCCACCGCGCGGCCATCCACTTCCACCACGATGATGTTCGACGGTTTCAAGTCGCGGTGAATGATCCCCTTCTGATGCGCGTGCTGCACCGCCGCCGCCGCCTGCTGCATCAGCTCCAGCCGGTCCTGCACCGCCAGCCGCCGCGCCCCCGCATAAGCCATGAGCGGCTCGCCCTCCAGATACTCCATCACAAAATACGGACGCCCCTCCGACGTCGCGCCCGCATCATAAACATGCGCCACATTCGGATGATCCATCATCGCCAGCGTCTGACGCTCCGCCGCAAACCGCGCCATCACCGCGCCCGTATCCATGCCTGGCTTTAAAATCTTCACCGCCACCGCGCGCCGCACCGGCTCCTCCTGCTGCGCCCGCCACACCACCCCGAACCCACCCTGACCGATGATCTTCTCCAGCCGGTAGCGGCCTAGGAGCGTGCCTGGAGATTCCTCGCGCGCCTCCACGATTTCCGTCGGCCAGCCATGGGGCTCGTCAGATAAAAAGTGCGAGACCCGTGATGAGGACTGCACCAACCCTGCCACACGCGCCCGCAGTGCCGCATCCCGCGGGCAGGCGTCCTCCAGCCATGCGGGCACGTCCGTTCCCTGCGGCAGGCTCATCGCCTGATCAAAAAGCTGACGCTCGGTCAGAGGCTGTTCTGCTGGGTTCATCGATGCGGCATCTCACAGTGCGATGGAAAAGAGCCGGCCGGAAAAAATTCGCCAGAGCGGTTCATACTTCATCCTCCGTCAGCTCCCGGTGCAGAAAGGCGCGGGCGTAAGCCCATGTGCGTTTGGCGGTGGATTCTGAGAGGCCGAGCAGCCGCGCCGCTTCTGCGCTGGGCACTCCGGCGAAGAATCGCAGCGATACCAGCCGCGCCGCCTGCGCGTCCTCCCCCTCCAGTTTGGTCAGGGCTTCATCCAGCCGCAGCAGCCGGTCCGGCTCCGTTTCCCATGCCAGATCGAGAATGTCAATGTTCACGCGTTGCATCCACCCGCCGTGCCGTAGCCGGGCCTTGCGCCGGGCTTTCTCGATGAGGATGCGCCGCATCGCCTGCGCCGCCGCGCCGAAAAAATGCGCCTTGCTCTTCCACGCCGCATCCGCGCCCAGCCGCAGATACGCCTCATGCACCAGCGCCGTCGGCTGCAGCGTCTGGCCCGGCGCCTCCTCGCGCATCCGGCTCGCCGCCAGCTTCCGCAGCTCCGCATACACCAGTGGCAGCAATTCCTCCGTCGTCCCCGGCATCATGTCCGGAGACTGTTCGTGCTCTGCTGTATGCGAACCGTTGTTCATGTCCTGCATCATCCCGCCGCCGCGACAGGTGACAAGGTATTTCCCCGCGCTTGGGAGGCAGGCTTGCGATAACATCCGCCACCGCAGGCTGAGGAAGGTGCGGGGCTGTCGATGTCGGTATCCCCAGACGGCAGGGCGGCTAGGCTTTCGCTCAGGGTGGTGAGGAGTTGACGCTCTGCGGCATCGACGCCGAGCTGCCAGAAGAACACGCCGGCATAGCCATTGGCCCACGAGTAGCGGGCTTTTTCAGCGACCGGCTGCGGATCGTCGTAGGTAGAATGCGAAGGTTGAGGCCCTGCCAGTGGTGCATCATGCATCCGGCAGGGCTCACGCCCCACTTTACTTTTGTTATTACGAAAAACAAAAAAGCGCATCAGACTATGATCGGCATCGACCTCGGCGACAAAAAACACGCAGTTTGCGTCCTCGGCAAGGACGGAGCGGTGCATCGTGAATTTACCCTTCTCGATCGTCCAGCGGCCATAAAGCGCTTCGCCCTCGATTTTCCCGGTGCCTTGGTGGCCATGGAAACAGGAACCCACTGCCGATGTGACACGCGGTCCACCCGCAGGTTGTGCCTTGACCATTCGCCGTCCAGCAGTTCCGCCTCCGGGAGGAGAGGAACCGTTCTCCTCCACGCCTTTTCCGCAATTCTGCATCTGCATCCTAACGTTCTCTCATGGCCAATTCAGGTATCCTCGCCGCAGGCAATTTTATCGTCGATCATGTCAAGCTGATCGACTACTACCCCCGTGAAGAAATGCTGGCAAGCATCTGCCAGCAGGCGCGCAGTAATGGTGGCGGGCCTTATAACATTCTCAAGGACCTAGCCGCTATGGAGGTGGGGTTCCCTCTGGCTGCGGCCGGCCTGACAGGGGCGGATCCGGATGGGGACTGGATCGTGGCGGACTGTATCGCCCACGGCATTGATACCGCAAGGCTCCAGTGCTCACCCGGGGCCGCCACGAGCTACACCGACGCCTTCACCGTGGAAAGCACCGGCCGCCGTACTTTTTTCCACCAGCGCGGGGCGAATGCGCTGCTGGGGCCGGATCACTTCGACTTCGCCGGAGTCACCGCTAGGATTTTCTATCTGGGCTATTTCATGCTCCTCGACACGCTGGACGCAGTGAATGAGGCAGGCCGCAGCGGAGCCAGCCGGGTGCTGGAGGCTGCCGTCGGGGCCGGGCTCATCACTGCTGCGGATATGGTGAGCGTGGAGCACGCGGACTTCGCCCGCAGTGCCCGCAGCGCCCTTCCGTGGGTGGATCATTTCATCCTGAATGAAGTGGAGGCCGGCAAGCTCACGGGCCAGGAGTTGAGGACCGCCACCGGGATCGACTGGAGCGCGGTGGAAGCAGCGGCCCGTGCCCTGCTGGAGGCCGGCGTGCGGCGGACGGTCACCATCCACTTCGTCGAGGGTGCCGTCTCTGCGGAAAAATGCGGCGTCAGCCACCGGCGCGCCTCGCTCCAGCTCCCGCCCGGATTCATCAAAGGAGCGACCGGCGCAGGGGATGCCTTTGCCGCCGGCCTGCTCAGCGGCCTGCATGATGGCCTTCCCATGCCTGAATGCCTGCGCCGCGCCGTCTGCGCCGCTGCCATGTGCCTGAGTGATCCTACGCCCTCAGGTGGCCTCAGGCCGCTGGCGGAGTGTCTCGCGCTCGACCCCGGCGGCCCGTGAGTTGGCTGCTGCCGGGTTCCTGGCTAGACCCTAGGCTCGACGGCCCCGAGCCTCAGGGCCTCACTTTGCAGGGCTGCCGGCAGATCCACTGCGGAGGGCACCCTCGCCATGACGACACTGTGGCGCTGGGCCGCCTCCTTCCACAACGAGAAATGCCGCGCGTAGGCGGCGCGGTAACGCTGAAGCAGCGCGGGTTCCACGCGGCGGGGATGCCTGCCGTCATTTTCGACGTCGATGAATTCCATATTCCCGTCCCACGCCGGCTCCGCTTCCTCTCCGCAAAACGGAGCCAGGATGATGCCCCGTCCCTGGCGCACCGCCAGAGCCCCGGTCATTTCCTCAGCAGAACCGGGAAAGAGTAGGTCGCTGATCAATACCCGGAGCGCCAGCGCCCGGAGCGGGATAGCCTGCAGCAGCAACGGCGCGGTCTCGCTGGATCCCGTCAGAAATCCGCCCCATGCTCCGGAATGCAGCGCCTCCGGCGGCACGCGTGTGGCAGAGCGGGATGTCACCACCCAGACCTGCGCCACGGCACCGGACTGTAACGCGCTCTCCCAAGCAAACATCGTCAGCTCCAGTATTCGGTTAGTCTTCTCCGCTGTCAGCTGCATGCTCGGGGAGCCATCCAGGATGATGTCCACCACAGGCCGCACCTCTTCCCGGAAAAGCTTCATGCTATACTGCCCGGTGCGCGCATAGGCCTGCCAGTTGATGTGGCGGGGGTCGTCCCCGGGAGAGTACGCCCGGTGATCCTGAAAATCCATGGAACTGCCCGTGCCCCGGCCCATGAAATCCCCGCTGCCGCCGCGCCACACCCGTTGCCGCAGAGGCAGGGAAAACAAACCCGCAGCCCCCCGGGCACGGCCATGGGCTAGCTTCAGGGACTGGACATTCACTTGCGCTAAGACATCGACCGACATGCCCACTGCGTCACCCCATCAGCTTCATGCAGCAACCGCACTTGTCTCACCCGCTTCAACGCTGTTGTCAGAACAATCTCGACGGCCTATCACCTGCCCATGATCAGTAAACTACTAGATGAACTACGCACCGCAGTGGAAGAAGCCGACGCTATTTCGACAGGCGCTAAAGAGGAACTGCTCCGCCATATTTACGCGATGGAATCGACCCCGGCCAGCGAGCCGCTTGAGTCAGAAAAAAACCCCACTGCGCCCGGGGAGCCGAACGATTCAGATGGCGCACTGCACCCAATCAAAGACCTCGTCTCCTCCATCGAAAAATTTGAAGTTTCCCATCCCGAACTCACCGCCTTGGTGAACCGCATCGCCCTCGCCCTCGGGAACATGGGAATCTGATCCCCTGCTACTTGAAAAACCGGCACGTGGCGGCTCCTGGGCTGGGTTGTTCATGGTTGGACAGCATCATGGAGACTGAGAGGTGCGCATCCGCTGCACTCACAGCCGTCGCAGGCCGTCTTCGGTCATCGGGCTGGGTATGGCGCAGTCTATTTCATCGATCCTGGCCAGAGTGGCAGCATCTAGGATGAGGTCCGCTGCGGGCAGGACCTCCTCCAGCTGCGCAACAGTGCAGGCCCCCACGATCGTGCTGGCGACGAAGTCATGCTGCTTGCTCCAGGCAAGGGCGAGAGCGGCGACACTGACTCCGATTTCGCGGGCAATGGCCATGAGCTTCTCCGTGGTTGCGAGCGTCCGGTCATTCACAAACCGCCGGGCCATGCGCTGCTGGCGAGGCCCCCCGTTCACGAGATAGTCACTGAAGCGCGCACCTGCCGGGAGTTGCCCGCCGTTATACTTACCAGTGAGCACACCGCCGCCCAGGGGAGAATAGGGCAGCAGGCTCACACCCTCCATGCGGCAGACTTGGGCGAGTTCACTCTCACAGCGGCGGTTGATCAAAGAGAAATTATTCTGGACAGAATCGAGACGGCAAAGGCTGCGTTTTTCAGATGTCCAGAGGCTCTTCATCAGGCCCCAGCTGGTTTCATTACTGCAGCCTAAAGCCCGCACTTTCCCCTGCTTCACCAAGTCCGTCAGCGCCTCCAGGGTATCCTCAGGGCGCATCCCGTGATCCGGCCAGTGCGTCTGGTAAAGATCAATATAGTCTGTCTGCAGCCGACGCAGACTGTCCTCACATGACCGCATGATCTGACGGCGGTCCAGAGCCGTGAATCCACCACGCACCGGGGGCCGGAACCACCCATGGCCAGGACCGGTGATCTTCGTGGCGATGATGAATTGCTCCCGCTGCTGCCTCTTCAACCAGCGGCCCACGATTTCCTCCGTCACCCCGAAAAGCTCAGCAGAAGGCGGCACCGGGTACATCTCCGCAGCATCAAGGAAATCCACTCCCGCTGCCGCAGCACAGTCCATGATGGCAAACGAAGTACGCTCATCCGCCTGGAGCCCAAAGGTCATGGTTCCGAGGCATATGTCAGTGACCACTATTCCACTGCGTCCGATTCTATTTCTGTTCATAAGCCGGAGTGGCAGCGAATCCCGCCAGACTCAAGCTGGATGATGGGAAACTGTTGCCGTGCCTTTTCCGGGTAGATGCTTATAGGGAGAATGCTTGTCATTTCCCCCGTCCCTCTACTATACTAACCTTGGCAGCCGCCAAAAATCCTGCGCGGCAATTGGCGGTATATTTCTGGCCGAGTCCCTCACACACTTTCCCGGATGAGCTTCGCCTCCGCATCACGGCGGCGCCGCAGGCCCGGGACGTCCAGCCAGAGGCGTTTCATCTCAAGGATGCTGTCAGATATCCGCGCTACCTTAACGGTATTCGATAGCGAGGTGGAGGCGACGGTGTCACGGATGTCCCGCATTTCCCGCCGCCGGTCTCCCTGCATGGAGCCTCCGCGGTTGTAGACCAGACTGGCGAGGCCGCCTTGTGCCAAGGGCGGGAGCCGCAGCACGCCGGGAAAGGCGGCTGAAGTCATGGCCTTGATCTTTTTTATCGTGCTGCGCCGGAAGACTTCGTCCGCCATGGGCACAGTGATTTTGATGTCATCGTAGTTAGATGCGATGTCCCTAGCCGCGGTGCCTCTTTTGCCGATGGCTCTAGCAAGGCGCGTGATTTGACTGGCCGTCAGGTGCGGGCCCCAGTCGGTCTCAAACTCATCGCGGCTGTAGTAGCCGAGATCGTAGCCATGACCCAGCGAAATGCCGGAGGAACTGCCCGGCCACTTTGCCGGTTGATCCATGCCTTCAAAGTCGAGGATGAGCTGCATGGCTTTTTCCGGAATCTGGACCTCGGTGAAGCTGTCTGCGGGCACATGTTCCGCCGCTGCGAGGAATGCCGAGTGGCAGAATCCCCGCAATGTGGTGCCGTTGATAATGGTGTCCACTTCCATCCAGCCTGCGGTCTTGCTGTCTGCGACCCTCGTCACGGCGTGGCCTCTCGGCATGGCAGCGATGAGTGTGGCCGGGGTGAGAACAGCGGGCTTGGAGCGCAGGTTCAGCGAGTCCGTATTGGCCACACGGAATATACCTCCTGGCGCGGCGCCTGCAGCTGCTTTGGCTGCGCCGCGCGTGCTGGCCCTCGCTACGGCGACAAACGGCTCAAGGTAGCTGAGGTGGCACCAGCCTGTGGCGGCGCCGCCAGCCAGCGAGGCTGTCACCTGCACCCAGTTGCCGGACGGCGTCTTGCCGGTGGCACTCACCACAGTGCCCCACGGCATGGGCTCTATCAGGTTGGCGGGGCCTTTGTCCGCAGCGGATGAGCGGAGATTCAAGGGATCTCCAGTGACGCGAAAGGTCGCTCCGGAGGCGTAGGCCTTCTCTTTAGCGGTGGGCATGAAAGGCGAGACCCCACCTTCTTTGACTTCGATGGAAATGGGATCGCCGGCGTCCTGGGCCTTACGCAGCTTTTTGAAAAGCGCGCCA
>JAYVJI010000726.1:0-2500 GCA_043769435.1 Verrucomicrobiota bacterium | reverse complement strand
TCGCCGTGACCTTCATGCCATTATCCGGCCAGTGGTCGATGACGTGCATGGCGGGGCGGCCATCCACGAGATACAAGTCCCAGCCGCGAAAGGCCCGGGCCGCTTCCATGCGGGAGATGACGGCTCCGGTGCCTTTTCCTTCGATGCGTATCATCAGGCTCAAACTGGCTTTTCCTTTGAGCGTGAGAGCCGGTGTTTCGCCGGTGACTGGCTGTCCCTTCACGACCGGTGCGGCCCCGGTGAGGCCCTCCATTTTTTCCTTGATTTCTGGAGACTCCACGGGTTTTCCGGCAGAGGTCCCGCGCCCCGGGCCGGTGGCTTCTGTTAGGGGTAAATGTAAAATCAGGGCCTCCTCAGCAGGGGCTTTCACCGGAGTGGATGCGGCTGCAGCCAGCCAGTTATCGAAGTCCTTTTGCGCGTCCTTGCGGCGTTGGTCCATGGCTGCACGCTTAGCTGCGATCTCGCTAGGCAGGGCGTTGAGCCGCGGGAGGTCCTCCCCCTTTGGTATGGTAATGACCGGCGCGTGCTCCGGATTGTTGCCATCAAGCGCAGACATCGGGGTATTGCGGAAAAATGATGTCAGGGAATAGAACTCGCGGGTCGTGATGGGGTCGAATTTGTGGTCGTGGCAAGTGGCGCAGCCAGTGGACAGGCCCATCCACACCGCCCCCATGGTATCGACGCGGTCCTTGGCGTAGATGGCATCATATTCCTCACCTATGGCGCCACCTTCCCCGGTCGTGGGCATACAGCGATTATAGCCCGTGGCGACTTTTTGTTCGGTCGTGGCATTCGGGATCAGGTCCCCGGCCATTTGCTCGATGGTGAACTGGTCAAAAGGAAGATTCGTCCGGAAGGCATGGACCACCCAGTCGCGGTAGGGCCAGATGGAGCGGAAGTTATCTATATGAATGCCGTGGGTGTCACCATAGCGCACGGCATCCAGCCAATGACGGGCAAAGTGCTCGGCGCAGGCATCTGTGGTCATGAGGCGGTCAACGGCATGGCCCCATGCCTCGGGAGAGGGATCTGCTAGGTAGGCTGCGGTTTCCTCCGGGGCTGGCGGGAGCCCGGTCAGATCATAGACGAGGCGGCGAAATACCCGCGCCTTTTCCGCCGGCCCGTTCATCTCCAGCCCGGCCGCTTTGAGGTTCGCAGCGACAAAGGCATCAATCTCTGTGAGGCCCGGTGCCACGGCTGGGACCGGCGACTTCACCGGGGGGATGAAGGACCAGTGCTGCTCGTACTTCGCCCCTTCTGCTATCCAGCGCTCCAGCAGCGCGATCTGGGCAGGCGTTAGCTTTTTCAGCGATTCCGGAGGCGGCATGATCTCGTCTTCGTCCTTGTTGTGCAGGCGCTGAATGAGGGTGGATTTAGCAGCATCCCCTTTCACGATCACTGTGGCGCCGTCTCCCCGCGGGGCGAAAGCAAACTCCTCGCGGTCCAACCGCAGCGGTTCACTCTTAGGTTTCCGGGTGGCTGAGTCCGGCCCGTGGCAGTGGTAACAGTACTCAGACAATATCGGCTGGATGTCTTTGTTGAACGATACCGGCTCTTCACCCAGAACAGGTGAGAGCGTGAGCAGAGATAAGAAAAGGAGGCGGCTGGGAACGGGCGGCATGGAGAACATACGGGAAAAAGCAGCGTTTGTATCACAGGGATTCCGTCACGCAGCCATCCTCGAAGCCCGCAGATTAAGGCATCTGGGGTAGCCGCAAGCTTCAGGGTCTGGCCGCTTTCACTATAGACTCCAGAACCGACAGGTAAGCCTCGAAGGCTTTCCGCCCACCGGCAGTGAGTGTATACCGGGTCTGCGGCCGGTTTTTCATTTCCCGCGTCTCAGAGACATACCCGCCTTTCAAAAGCGCGCGCAGATGAGTGATGAGGTTGCCATCACTCATCTTCAGCTCCGCCTTCATGTCCTGAAAACTCCACTCCACACGCGCGGCTAGGAGCGTCATGATGCTCAGCCGCCCTTTCTCATGAATAGTCTTATCGATTTGGGAGAAATCAATCATTCGGGAAGAGAACGCGCCAGCCGCCGGTTTTGCAGGAAGACCGCTGCCGCATAAACGATGTGCAAAAAGCCGAAGGAAACCGCCATATAAAGAAGCCCCACGTGATAGCCATCCCCCCCGATCTGGCGAACGGTCGGCATGAAAGTCAACACTCCCATAAAGAAAAATCCCGCCCCCAGCGCCTGCATTGGTTTTGGGGCGAAGGACCCAGTGGCGAGCAGAGCGAGGCCATAGAACAGGATCCAGTAAGAGGCGATGTCCGCATAGCAGACGGCGGCTCTGCGGGTGTCCTCGGTCGCCGCGATGAGTCCGAGGATGAACCCGCCGGCGAGGGGCGGCAACACCGCCTGGAGGGCGTGTTTCATTCCAGATGAAACAAAGGGCTCTCCACGTTGGCGCGCGCTGCGGTAGAGGAGCGCAAAATTAACAACGGACGCCAGCACGAGCAGCGCCACCCAGATGCCAATAAACACCACCGGGCC
>JAYVJI010000725.1:0-10354 GCA_043769435.1 Verrucomicrobiota bacterium | reverse complement strand
CCGTGACGCTTTGCGGCGCGAGCCCCGGGCCGCTCACCGTGCCGCTGTTCCTGCTCGACGTGAAGAACTGCAAATGCTGCAACCTCCAGTTCCCGCTCACCCTGCCGCCGTGTGACTGTCTCCAAATCGTGGACGAACACATCGACTGCGTGCTCCAGGCCAACGGCACCTTCTGCTACCGCTACACCGGCACCATGCAGAACCTCAGCGGAGGCACGGTCTCGCATCTCTTCCTCGTGCCCGGCGTGCCGCTCACTGCGACCTTCTCGCCGTCGTATTTCAATATCGGTCCCGTGCCCCACGGCGGCACGGCGACTTTCACGACGACGATCTGCACCACCGCCGGAGTCTCGCCGCTCTATTTTCACATCACCATTCACAATGACGACTTCACCGTGTGCTGCGCCATACGCCACTGCGTCCGCCCGCCATCCTGCTGCGACTGCGACCGGTCATGGAACTTCGAAGGCGGCGCGGCCGGTGCCGCCGTCCAGCTCCCGCCGGGCACCACGCTGCTCAACCTCCAGCAGAACGCCATTGGCAAGATCGGCTTCGATCCTTCGGGCATCGTGCGGCCCTTCCCCTATGTTTACATGGCCGCATCCGCCCGGGCGACCATCGTGCGCATTGATGCGAACACAGGCGCAATACTCGGCGAGTACCGCACTGCGCCGCAGACGCAGCTGGGAGGAGTGGCATGGAATACGGGCTCCTCGCGCACCACGGTGGACAAGTATGGCGAGTGCTGGGTGGGCAACCGCTGGCACTCTCCGATCTATGGCTTCGGCTTCACGCAGGGATCCGTCAGCCGCATCGGCCTTATCATCGGCGGCACACGCTGGAACAAGACCGGCCCCGGCACCTACGTCGCCAGCCCCACCGGTGAATACCTCAAAGGCCCCTTCACCTACATCAGCCCCAGCGTCATTGACCGCGACGGCGACGGCTACATCCGCACCTCCACTGGCGTGGGCAACTACCTCAACTGGGACGCCGCCGCCACCACCGGCAACAACGCCGGCGGCGTAAGCCTAGCCGACGACGAGTGCATCGTGACCTACACCCGCGTGGTTCCCACCGGCGTGCGCGCCCTCTCCCTCGACCGCAACAACGACCTCTGGGTCGGCGGCTGGCCCGGCGTGAATACCTACCAGCGCGTCGATGGCGTCACCGGAGCCGCCGGCATCACCATTCCGCTCGTGGGCGGCTACGGTTGTCTCATCGACGGCCAGAACGTACTCTGGTCCGTCAATCAGGGCTCCACCCTCGAACGCTATGATCTCACGGCGAATGTGGGCCTACCTTCTTTCCCCGCCGTCGGCATCTACGGCATTGGCATCAATCCCTGTGACAACTCCATCTGGTCCTCCAGCTATGGTCAGTCCTATGATCTGCCATGGCAGGCGGGCGCGCCCACCGCGAGCTGGCTGCGCCACTGGAGCCCCGGCCCGTCCGGCACATGGCTCGGCAGCTATCCGCAGCGCGCTCCGGCGCAGGGCCTCTGCGTGGACAGAACAGGCACCGTGTGGGTTTCTAGGGTTTACAATACGCCCGGCGTAGACCGCTACACCCCGACCGGCACATGGGTCACCACCGTGCTCAGTGGCACCAACCCCATCAACGGCGCCACCGGCTGTGCAGTGGACCATAACGGCAAAATCTGGGTCTCCGATTTTGCCGACAATATGGGCGTGCGCATTGATCCCTCCACCAATCTGACCGACGCCGCCGGGGTCATGAATCCCGTGCTGCCCGTGCTGACCCCGGCTCAGCCCTACAACTACAGCGACATGACCGGATTCGTGGCCCTCAGCGCCACAGGCCAGTTTGGCATGATGCAGTTTGAACATGACTCCCTGTGCCCCAACTCCGACTGGGGCCGCCTCTCATGGCTGACCACCGGCGAGAACGGCAAAGACTGCCGCATCGTCGTGGAAGTCCGCGCCAGCAATACCCCCGGCAACTTCACCGGCCCTTGGTACAAAGCCACCAACTCCCAGTGGTTCTGCGGCAAAGGCATCCGCGGACGGTATGTCCAGGTGCGCCTTTCCTTCTACCGTCCGCCCGGCTGCCCGCCGCAGTGCGATCCCCGGCTGTGCCGTCTGCGCCTCCAGTGCTGCGACCCGAACCACCCTGGCGATGTGAATCTCCCCGTGGACGTGGAAGTCGCCAGTTCCGTGCAGGCCGCCGTCGGGGGTCCTGTCACCCTCACTGCCGTGCTGCATGATCCCGAGGGCCAGCCGGTCACGGCCCGCCTCAGCATCGGCGACGGTCCCGCGCTCAGCCTGCCGGTCAGTGCGGATGGCATCGTCTCCTACAACGGTGCCGTCTTTTCCGCCCCGGGCACCATCGCCGCAGTCCTCACCGCCAGCGATGGAGTGAACACCACCACCGGCGACATCACCATCCTCGTGGGCGACCGCACACCTCCCGCCATGCGTGCTCCAGCCCCGCTGAATATCCCCGCCTTCTCTGCAGTCGTGCCGGACTTCCGCGCCGAGACCGCCGCCACCGATGAATCCGGCCCGGTCACTCTCGTGCAGACGCCCGCGCCCGGCACTGTAGTCACCCAGGGGACCCATATCGTCAGCATCCGCGGCACGGATACCGCCGGGAATTCCCTGACCGTCACCACATGGGTCGCGGTGCTGCCCGTCGTCTCCATCACCTCCCCGGCGAACTACGCCATGTTCCCCCAAGGAGCTGCCGTCACCGTGACCTTCTCCACCGTCGGCGGAGTTCTGCCGGTAAGCTATGAGCTGCTGGAAAACGCCAGCGTCTTCCCCATCCCCGCGGGCCAGAACAGCCTCACTATCAACCTCTCACCCGGCCCGCACTCCCTCACCTTGCGCGCCCGGGATGCTGCCGGAAACACCTCGCTGAGTGTCGCGCGCCTCATCTCGGTGGTAGGCGCGACCTCCCAGCCAGCGCCGCCCGCACCGCTCCTCCAGGTCACCGCCACCGACACAAAACCCGGCGTGCCAGCCATCACCCTCTCCTTCGATGCCCCCGCAGGCTACATCTGCTGCGTGCAAAAGAGCCTCACCCTCAGGGACGACTGGACCACCATTCACACCCTCGCCGGAGTCGGCCAGCATGTGGACTGGACCGTGGAGGCCGATCCCGACGTGCCCCGCGCCTTCTTCCGCCTCGTTCTCATCAATCAGTAGCGCAGCGCCCAGAGCAGTTACAAAGCGGGGACCATCCATCTCCCCGCTCAGGAGGGTGTGACCGGTTAGTTAGTTAGTTAGTGATGTGCGCTCGTGACACCGGCTTCCAGCCGGGGCGCATGGCCGGGGGCATCCTGACCACACCCGTTCAGGGTCACTTAAGCCTAAAAACCGCAGTTGATGGCCGCAAAAGAACACAAAAGAACTAAAAAACTAAAAGAACACAATGGAAGGAATTTGGATCAATCGGCGGAAGCGCCTCCATGGTGAACACAAGCGGACACCGATTTTTCGGATCCGCGCGGTCGGAGACGATGGCTGGTGTCAGCAGAGCATCAGGCCATGCAGCTGTGGCTGCGGGAGACGGCAAATCGGCGTCGGCTCATAGCACGCCGGTCCGCCTTTCCCAAGCCGCAAACAATCGTGGAATTGTCCACCTTGTCCCCCGCTGGATTGTCCCCCGCGCTATGGCCACACAGCCAGCCGTTCCTGAAAAAAAGCATCCAGGGGACCATAGGCCACCGGTGGAGCTTCCAGGGCATCGGATGCGGCGGCGCAAGACGCCCGCAGTTCATGGAGCCACTCCAACAGCGGGCCGCTGACGGGGAAACTATCGCTCTCCAGCCCTGCTTCCTTTTGTCTGACAAAATCCAGAATCTCAGCTTTCAAGGCGGCGTCCGGCACCAATGGAAGCAGTTCCGCAAACAGCACTGGCGGGGCCATGCCCCATGTCAGAGCCCAACGGGCGCAGAGCGCAGCCCGGAGCACGTAAAGGCATTTCTTCCCGTTGAGGGACTCCCCTTCTCCAGCCTGTGCGAAAAGCCGCGTCGCCAGCCCGAGGTAGTGGTGCACCACAGGTTTGACGCGGAATGCCGCTCCTGCCAGCGGAGACAGCATTTCACGGAATCCACCCGCATCAAGATAGACCATGGGGGAATGCAGCCACTCATGGACTGAGGCGTTACTCTTCGCTGCATGGTGGAGCGCTTTGCGCAGGTCCCAGCCGGTGAGGTCTATCTCACCCGGCAGGTCCCGGTGCAGGTGCTCCGGGGGCTGCAGGACGCACAGGTATTCTGACTGCGGACGGACGAAGAAAAACCTAACATCCCAGTCACTGTCACGCGAGGCAAATCCCCATGCCCGGCTCCCTGATTCACAGGCATAGAGCACGCGAATATTGGCTTCCGACTCCAGGTTCCGCAAGCATTGGACTATCTCTTCTTTCATACAACCAAGTGATGATTCACAAAAAGGAAGCCCGGGCTCATTGAGCACCGGGCTTCACCAATTGCTGTTGGACAGGCCGGATTAGAGACCTTTCCTGATGGCGGAGGAAGCCACGAAACGAACGTTCTTGCTTGCCTTGATGGTCATGGCAGCGCCGGTCTTCGGGTTGCGGCCTTTACGGGCTTTGCGGGCGGACACCTTGAAGGTGCCGAAGCCGATCAACTGCACGCTCTTGTCTTTCTTCACGCCCTTCACGATGGATTCAAGCACGGCGGCCAGCGCATCGGATGCTGCCTTCTTTGTTGACTCTTTGCCGAGTGCCTTCTGGATGGATTCAATGAGTTCTGCTTTGTTCATAGGAGGATAGGATGGTAATGAATATGTTGATGTCTTCGTTGTCTGGTTGCGCAGCGCCGGATATTGGCCGACACCGCGCTCCAATCGGCCTTAGTTAAGGATTCCAGCCCGCTCTGTCAATTATTTATATGTAATTCCTGAATATAAATTTTTTCTTCCTGCGCGGATATTTTTATAAAACAATTCCGGTTCCAGTCTTATGTTACAGCCACCTGCTCACTTATTGTGTCATCCACAAATTCATCCTTCAGCGTTCATCGCCCCGAGTGCCACGCTTCTCGGTGACGTTACTATAGGGCCTAACGCATCAGTCTGGTATAATGCGGTATTGCGCGGGGACATCAACCGGATCGTAGTTGGAGAGGGTTCTAACATCCAGGACGGAAGCGTGCTCCATCTCTCTGCGGATCACGGCTGCCTGATCGGCAGCCATGTGACGGTGGGGCACATGGCTATGCTCCATGCGTGCACGATCGGGGATGAATGCCTCATAGGCATGGGCGCGATCATTTTGGACGGGGTGGAGATAGGGCCGCGCTGCATCATAGGGGCCGGTGCCCTGATAACGCAGGGCAAGCGGATTCCAGAGGGATCCATGGTGCTGGGCTCGCCGGCCAAGGTGCAGCGCATGCTCAGTGAGGACGAGCAGGGCGGAATAAAGGGATGGGCGGACCGGTATGTCAGGCTCATTCCTCACTATCACGCTTTGGGAGGGGGTGCCCGCGCGGTGATGTAGCGGAACACGGCCATCTTGGCTGTGGCGGCTCGCGGTAGGCTCGACCGCGATGAGAAGCGGTCAAGATGACCGCTGGCCAACACAGGCGAGACTTACTGTGTTCCTCTCGCCTTTTACGAACATCACGGCGCGGTCACACCCCTTTGGGACTGAGCGCAGGGAGGGTCTCTGAGGTCATCCCCGGGCCGCTCTGACGCCCTGACCCAGCCGTTGCAGGCCTTCCTCCAGCACGGAATGAGGGCAGCCGAAATTCAGGCGCACAAAGCCGGGGCTTCCGAAGTCGGCACCGTTATTCAGGCCCAGTCCGTGGGTCTCAAAGTGCGCTGTCGGCTGGCTCAGGCCGAGGCTGCGGACATCCAGCCAAGCGAGGTAGGTGGCTTCAATGCACGGCATGGTGACCTGAGGGCAGTGCGCGGCCAGAAAGGCCTGAAGGGTGTCGCGGTTGCGTCGAAGATAACGGCAAAGCGTTTCCCGCCATGGCTCGCAATGCGAGTAAGCGGCGGCGGTCGCTGCGAAACCCAGGGGGCTGGTTTCCGCAACGAAGGTATTTTTGGCAGCCTGAAAACGACGTCGCGCAGCAGTATCCGGAATGATGGCAGCAGACAGTCCGAGACCCGGAACATTATAAGTCTTGCTGGCGGCCATGAGTACCACTAGGCGGCTGCGGACCGGACCATCCAGCTTCAAGCACGTGAAGTGCGGGCACGTCTCCGGCTCCAGCAGCAAATCACAGTGAATTTCATCCGAGCAGAGCCATAGCTCGTGCCTGACACAGAAATCCGCCAGCTTTTCCAGTTCCTGCTGGGAATACACCCGCCCGACGGGATTGTGTGGGTTGCAAAGCAGAAACAGCCGGGTCCCGGGAGTTACAGCCTTTTCCATGGCATCAAAGTCAAAGGTATCACGATCATTTTCCCGGCACAACGGGACGGTGATCAACTCCTTGCCTGCGTCTGAGGCCACCTTGAGAAAAGGAGGATAGACCGGTGTGCAGGTCATGACCGCGTCCCCCCGCTGGCCGGCGCAGGCGGCGCTCATAGCAAGGCCGGGCACCATTCCCGGCATCCAGACCAGCCATTCGGGAGTGGCCTCCACAGCGTGGACCCGTTGCAGGTAGCCGCAGAGCGCATTCACTGGTTCCGCTGTCGCTACTGAGTAGCCAAAAACACCATTTTCCACCCGCTCCTGCAACGCACGAATGATAGGCTCGGCAGCCCGGAAGTCCATGTCCGCCACCCACATGGGTAAAACTGGACGGTCCTCGTAGCGAGCCCATTTAAGGCTCCCGGTCCCCCGGCGCTCAATAATCCTGTCAAATGTGGAGAAGTCGATATCCATAGAGCCTTCTCTGAACTACCCGCAGGAATCCGCCAGGCCATTTTGACCGGAAATTTCAACAGTCAAAAATGCCAAAAATGCCCCGAGCGAGACCACAAAAAACCCCGGCTAGGCTGGCTAACCGGGGCTGATAGTTGATACGCGAAAGTGTCTGAAATTACTTCAGGAGAACAGTCGCTGCCGCGTTGCGGGCTTCCTCAAGCTTATCAAGGCCGCGGTATTGTTTGCCGTTCTTCTCCACCATGCTTCTGGAGACTAGGTTTTGCAGTTTCTCATAAGCGCGCAACCTCAGCATTTCTTCACCACCGCTCACGGCGTTCCTTAACTTCAAATTCTCATAAACCGCCTCAAACAATGAATTGAAGTCGTAAATCTTCGGCTTGCTCAAAGCCGCGACTAACTCGTCTGTAACATGGTCCGGGAGACGGCGGGAGAACCTGGTTCTTTTGATAGGTGTGGTTATAGCCATGGAACACTATAGCACACTCCTTCAATATTGCGACAAGTTTCCGCCCAGGAGTGCAAGATTTTCTTGGATATGAGAATAACTTGACAAGCCAGAAAATCAGGGCACTCAAATAGTCGGGTATTCCCAACTGAACCGACATTCAACCCTGTGCGCGAGGCCCACTCCGCTAGTTCGGAAATTTGCCAAACCGCAAAATGAGAGTTCGAACGGCGGTTTTGCGGCAAAAACGGGGAGCAAAAACCATCACTTTTTCAACTTGCGATTGCTGGTACCCCGCGCTTTTGAACAGAACTCGCCGACGGTTGTCAAAGCCCGTCCTACCGTAATTGTCCAATCTCCCATATCCGTTGACCATGAACCTACGCTCACTCTCGTTTCTCGCCGCTGGCATAGCGGCCCTCAACCTCTCCACGCCGGGGGCCTTCGCTCAAGCTGGTGAGATAAAAATCGGCACCATAGACATGAAACGTGTCTTTCAGGAATATTACAAAACCAAGGATGCCGAGAAGAAGGTGAACGAGGACAAGTCCAAGGCCAAGAAGGAACTTGATGAGCGCAGTGCTAAATACAAGGACCTGGTCACCCAGTTCACGAATGCTCAGACAATTCTGAAGGACAAGCTGGTGAATGAAGCCCTGAAAGAGGAGACCCAAAAAAAAGCGCAAGAGATTGCTTCTGAGGCAAAGGCCTTGGAGCGTGAGATAGAGGAATACAAGCGCCGCCGGGAAACCCAGCTGCAGGAACAGGTGATGCGCATGAGGAAGGGCCTGCTGGAGGACATCCGCCAGCGCGTTGAGGAAAAAGCCAAGCGGGACAACTATGACCTGATGTTCGATAAATCCGGCGCCAGCTCATCCGGTGTACCGTTTCTCCTTCACTCCAAGGACGCGAAGGACATCAGCAATGACGTGCTCGCAGAGTTGAACAAGAACGCTCCACCGGAGTCCGCTACTCCGGCTCCTGAGCCTGATAAGAAGCCGAACTAAAGCGGGCATTCCCGGATTTCATATCGTTCGCAAATGGTGGAGGTAACACTCGCTCAACTGGCCGCGTTGACTGGCGGTAAAGTCGGGGCCGGGGATCCTGCTAGTGTTTACACCGGGGTGAATGGCCTGAAGGAGGCAGGCATTTCGGACATCAGCTTCTACGCGGACCGGAAGTTTCTTCCTGAACTCAGGAAAACCCGCGCGGGCGTGGTGCTCATGGCCGCTGACCCGGGCGAAGTTCCACCCGGATGTGCGGTGATTCAGTGTGCTAGTCCCTCCCTGGGGTTTGCCGCTGCGGTGAAGTGCTTTGCACCGGTCCACACTCCGTTCACACCGGGGATCCATCCTTCGGCCGTCGTGCACCCGACTGCTGTGGTGGATGCCACGACGGTTCAGGTAGGGCCGCTGGCAATCATAGAAGCTGGTGTCACCATCGGGCGGGGCAGCTCTATAGGTGCAGGGTGTTTTATTGGGGAGCACTGCCGGATCGGTGAGGACTGTGTCCTTCATGCCCGCGTTACTGTTTACCACCGCTGCGTTTTGGGCGACCGTGTCCGGATCCATAGCGGCGCAGTCGTGGGCTCGGACGGGTTCGGTTATGAATTCGTTGGCGGCGTTCATTGTAAGATCGACCAGACCGGCATAGTGCAGATTGATGCCGATGTTGAAATCGGCGCGAACAGCACGGTGGACCGGGCTAGGTTTGGCTGCACCCACATCGGTGAGGGTTGTAAAATCGACAATCTCGTCATGATAGCCCATAATGTAGTTCTCGGTCGCCATGTCGTGGTGGTCGCACAGGCGGGCATCGCCGGCAGCACGAGGATAGGCGATTACACTATCATCGCGGCTCAGGCGGGCGTGGCGGGCCATCTGGAAGTAGCCGCTCAGACCATAGTGACCGGCGGCAGTGCGGTCACTGCCTCTATCAAGTCCAAAGGAACCTACGCCGGCTTCCCCGTCCAGCCTATCCGGGAGCATCAGAAGCAGCAGGTTTTTGTGAGGCAACTCCCGGAGATCGTAGGGCGACTCCGCAAGCTGGAGAACCCCTGAATTCCCGCAGTTCAGTCGATATAGAGCACTGAGGCCACGGATGAACCAAGACCTCCGGGCCGCCATGAAAGGGGCACTGGCAGTGCCAGCAGGTGACACAACAGCAGCGCGACGGGAACACCAACGGCTCACGGCATCGCGGTCACCGTGGCGCGGAGGAAGCGCCGACCGGCGGGGCCGGTGATGGGGAAATTGTCGCGGACCTTGAGCGTGGTGGCGTCGTTGATGAGCGTGGTGGTATTTGCGGTGGTGAAGTCCGTTAGCGCGCTGCCGCTGCGGATGCTGTGGGTGACGTAAGGACGTTTGGTTATCGTGAGCGTGAGGTAGCCGCCTTCCAGCACGGCGGCGGGCGGAGCATCGAAGGCGTCGGGGTTGAGGTTGAAGCCGTATTCGAGCAGCAGGTTGGAGCCGTCGTTGTCAGGGTCGTCATCGGCATCATGCGCAGTGATGGTGGTGAATTTTTCGATCTCCCATGCATCGGGCAGGCCGTCGTTGTCGGTGTCAGGATCGCCGCCGTCCTCGCCGGTGAAGAGGGCGATGTCATTGCCGTCGCCGGCGGCGTAGGTGATGAAGAGTTCGCGGGTTCCGAAAGTGCCGACGCTGGCTCCTTCGAGGAGTCCGGCGAAGATGCCGGTACGTGTGCCGCCGATGGTGGCGATGAGGTAGTTTTGCCGCGGAGGCAGGACATATCCGGGCAGCAAGGAAACTTGGAGCGCTCCAGTGATGATGGCATTGCTGCTGAAATTCATGACATCCAGCAGGCCGGGCGAGACGCCGCCGAGTTCTATTTTGCAGGTGCTGGTGGCAGTGAGCGTGGCCGGGCCGGTGATCGTGACTTCACCGGCGCTGGTTCCGGGACTGATGGTGCCTTGATTGATGAGGGCACCGGCGATGGTGCCGTTGCCGGTGAGTGTGCCATTGGGTGCAATGGTGACGCCTTCTGCGGCGGTGAGCGTGACGCCGGTTTGAAGCTGCAGCACGGGCGCGCTATAGCCGCCGCCGATTTGCAGGGACTTCA
>JAYVJI010000724.1:0-2811 GCA_043769435.1 Verrucomicrobiota bacterium | reverse complement strand
GCGCTGCGCGTGTCGGTGATGCGGCGGGCGGTTTTATAGGTGAGAACCTGACTGAGGGGTTTACTGTTGGCTGCGAAAAAGGCGAAGTTGTCGAGGACTAGCCTGGGGTGTTCCGCCAGCAGCGGCTCCAGCGCCTGCCAGAAGGCGAAAGCCGCAGTTCTGTCAGCATGGCTGCTTTTGCTGGCGGCTATCGCCCAGATGCGCCATTGATTGATAGCCTGCTCCCGGGCTTCGGCTGATTCAGCTCCGGCAGAATTTGATCCGGGTGGTGATGCCAGGCGCCAGCGTCTCAGTGCCACCATGGATTCAGTGAGCACCAGCGGCTCATGGAATGCTGTTACTACTTTTTCCAATTCCGCGAATTCGCTTTCTGACGCGGAAATCCCCACCCATCTCGCCAACAGCCGGGCCATTTCGGGATTCTTGATTCCTACTGCCATGCCAATGTCTGCCACCAGTGGTGACAGGGTAGTTTTCGGGTGATGTCTGCCATTCGGACTCAAGGCGTAAAACACATTCAACTGCTTGAGGTAATTCTCATCAACCGCTCCGCTCGCCTCCGGATAGACGGTCTCTGCTATTTCCTTATACGCGGCCCGGGACTTGGCAGACCGGAACCGCATTTGCATCATGCTTTCACCGGCCAGCCACTTGTTAGGACTGAGGGCATACTCCGTCAGCCGGGCCGCTCCTAGCTTTTGCAAATCCAGATCTTTGTCTGCCCGCGACATCCCTGCCAGCTTTTTCCCCTCCTCACTGCCGGTATAGCACACGCGCCAGATGCGGCCTTTTTCGCGGTCCACGCCTTCGGGGTTGGCCTGGGCATTTTGGTAGCAGGGGTATTTGTCGCACCAGTC
Source organism: Verrucomicrobiota bacterium (assembly GCA_043769435.1). Taxonomy (GTDB): domain Bacteria; phylum Verrucomicrobiota; class Verrucomicrobiia; order Verrucomicrobiales; family V1-33; genus JAYVJI01. The sequence continues at coordinate 1,954 of JAYVJI010000724.1, read as the reverse complement.
CATGACCCAGAGGAAGCCATCAGGGCCGGTTTGGATGCTGACGGGGCGGAACCAACCGTCATTGGCGCGGAGGAAATCCCGGATGGGCTTCGCTTTGAAGGTGGCACCGGCGGGCTCGAGCGCTTCCTCGTGGATGGCGTTGTCGTGGATGTTGCCGAAGAAGGCGTGGCCGTGCGTATCTGCAGGATAGATGCCGCCCTGATAAATCTGGATGCCCGCGTAGGCGGCGCGGAAGTGCTTTGGCTGATCCGGTTGCACGATGCTGGGCAGCAACTCGTAGGCATACGGATTTTCCGGTGCGCCGCCCTGGCGCGCGTAGATCCCGCCGGGGGCCATATGGAAAAGATGGTCGATAACACAGGCTTCCACGAAGGCGTTGCCGCTGGCATCGAAGTCCACGCCCCAGGGATTGCTGGTGCCGTCGGAATAGACTTCGTGGAAGGCGGCCGCGGGCGCATTATCCTGCGCTTCAAACTTCACCCGATACACGCCCGCATTCAGCGTGTTACCCTTTTTCGCATCCTCACCGGGCCGGCGCACTTTGCTGTGCGTGAAGACGCCGTGCGTGAAATACATGAAGCCGTCCGGCCCCCAGCAGAAGCTGTTCAGCAATTCATGCCGGTCCTCCAGTCCGAATCCGGTGAGCACAGCCTTATACTCATCCGCTTTGTCGTCGCCATTAGTGTCGCGAAAGAAAAACATGTTAGGTGCCTGGCCGATGAAGACACCATCATAGCCGCAGAGTATAGCGGTGGCGAGGCTCAGGCCTTCCAGAAAAACCGTGCGCTTGTCCGCCTTGCCGTCATTGTCGGTGTCTTCAAGAATGATGATCCGGTCGCGGGGAGACGTGGCCTCCGTCTTCACCACCGGACGGAATTTCTCATCCCCGCTGGTTTTCTGATACTCGTTAGGGTGCTTGGAGCCCAGAGGATATTCATACAGCTCGACGACCCACAGCCTGCCCCGGTGATCCCATGTCATGGCCACTGGATTGATGATCATCGGCTCGCTGGCAAAGTTCCTGACTTCGTAACCCTCCGGGACTTTCATTTTTTTGATGGCTTCATCCACGGAAGGGCAGGGGTTTTGCGTCGGCTGGTAGACGCCCTCCAGCTCTTTGGCACTGCCAGGATCAGCCAGGAAAAGCAGCGGAAAAATGGAGAGAATGAGCGTGCGTGACATAGAGAAAGGTGGAGAAAAATGGAGGAAGGCAAGGAAGCGCAGTTTAAGGGGGAGCTGATCTTTAAACGCTCAATCCCGGACCTGCCTGTCCGGATTTCTGTATTTCGCGTCATATTCATCTGCGGATAAGCAGCCTGCAGATGGTCCGGACGGTCCGGGATCAGCTCGGGTATCCGCTGGACATATCCAGGCCGTCCCGGAGAGCACCGGCCATGACAAAGCTTATCTGCAGACCAGAGGATCTCACGCCGCAAACATCTTGGCGGGAGACTATGTGGGCATGGACCAGTGAGGAGGAACTCATCAATCACTCAGTGAAGGCCAGGCTATGTGCCGCCGCCCTCCTGCCATTTAGGGATGGCAAGCCTGACTGGCATGGGTTCTCCGCCAGCATACGCTGGATGCAGGCAGCTGCCGATCACTTCGGAGTGGAGCTTGTGGTCGTTCTCAATGCGGACACAGGATACATTTTCGAGTTGGACGATGCGCTGTATGCAGAAGTCCTGAGGGTCTTCCGTGCAGAGTTTCCTGACACGAAGTTCATAGCGGGGGTGACTGCCCGCGGGGCTCAGGATGACGCGTCTTTCAAAGCTGAACGTTACCGCGGATTGATCGATATCGTGCAGGTGCATGAGAACTGTGAGGTAATGCTGATGACGTCCCGGTGGTTGAACGCCCTTGATCCTCAGAGCCGGCGCGACGCTTATTATGAGATCGCTGAGTGGCTCATCAGGCCCGGAATAGTGCATGCTCTGGAGCCCGCTTTCGTGCC
>JAYVJI010000723.1:0-8643 GCA_043769435.1 Verrucomicrobiota bacterium | reverse complement strand
GATTGGAACGCCGCAGGGTGCGGTCAGGCGGATGGAGTGGGTGGGAAAGCAGTGAAATGGCCGAAGAGGGTGAAGTCGGCGGGGTTGAGGGTGAAGATGTCGGTAATGCCAGCGGATAACCAGGTGGCGGCGATGACAGTGTCCAACACGCGTTTCCGCCCGAGGTGGTGCTGCTGCATCCAACTCAGCCACTGTTGGCAGGTGGCTGTATCTTGCCGGAGAAGGGTGACTTCGGCTGCTTGAGCCCAGAAGTCTGTGATGTGGATGGCCTCTGGCATGTTGAGCGGCTTAGAGAAACGCTTGGGGTCGGTGGTGACGTGGAGGAACTCGGCCAGAACACCGAGGCTGAGGCCAAAGGAACGGCCTTGGCTGGCGGCTTCCACCGAGAGCTGACGACAGGTGCCGTGCTGTGGGTGCTCAGGGATGGCCATGCGACAAGGAATCTGGTGTCGATGCCGATCATGCGGAGGTTCTAGAATCCAGGAAGCCGTCCAGCATTTCAGCACGGCTGGAGAAGGGCTTGAGGATGCGTCCGACAGAGATGGCTGGCGGTGGGGCGGTTAAACTTGGCCTGTCCATGGGTGCGGAGACGGCTTGTTCCAGGCAGAGGATGGCTTCCTGATTGAGCGAGCGCTTGTGCCGCAAGGCCTGAGATTTCAGGTTGCGGTGGATGTGGGGAGGCACGTTTTTCAGGGTCAGAGTCATACTGGAACCATAGTGGATGCGTTTTGGATTGCAAGGGTTGAGTCTCGGGATTCACCTGCATGGGACTTGTGATCTCTACTGGAACCGGTATTCTCCGGCGAGTCCTTGGGGACGGAAGCGGGCCATGAGGACGAGTAGGAGGCCGTAGATGAGCAGGCGCATGTTGGCGGCGATGCTGTCGGGGAAATGGGCAAAGCGGAGTAGCTCGGGCAGGGCATGAGGACGGCGGCTCCGACGAGGGGGCCTTTGACGAAGAGGTTCATTCGGAGTCCTGAATAACGAGCCGGAAGGCTTTGGCACGGGCGTAGCGATAGGTGCGGAAGCCACGTTGATCGAGCGTGAGGATGTGCCCAACATTTAGCCGAGAGGCGAGCACCACCAACGTGGCATCTGCAAAGTCCATTGGCGTGTCATGGTATTTTTGCATGAGGAGCGCGGCTTGAGCGATGTCGGCTGGGTGAAAAGTCTCCTCAATGGTAAGGTAGCCTGCCTGAAGGCCCTCTGCGATGAGTTGCGGTGCTTGCGGCACATCGCGCAGAAAATGCAGTGTCTCGGTAATGACGGCGGCGGTGGTGAGGAAGACTCCCGATAGCTGATCCCAGACATGGCGGACCTCAGCGTGGTGCGAGTCTGCACGATCAAGATAGGCGACCAGAGGGCCGGTATCGATGAGAAAAGTAGTGGGTGGCTTCATTGGCTGCGCCAGTTGCGTGCTCGGATGGCTTTCTGCCAGTCGTCGGATTTCAGACGAGCAGAAGAGGAGTCGAGGCCGTGTTTCCATGCTGTTGCTTTTTCAGCAAAAGTCTGGACGCGGATTTCTCGCTCAATCAATTCGCGCACAAGAGCGGCTTCGGTCTTCTTCACGGCTTTGGCACGGGTTTGCAGAGCTTGGCGTTGAGAGCTAGGCAGGCGGATGGTTAAAGTGGAGTCCATGGTGGTGAAAGTGCATGAGTGTTTGCAATTTGCAAGACAATCAGTAAGACGCTTCAAGCCGGGTTTTCCGTCCGAGTAGCCCTTGCGGGCGGAGGAACAAGACGGGGACGAGGATGGCAAAGAAATCGTCCAAAAATGAAGCTAAAAGCGCCAACTCCAGCCCCAGAACTCGGAGAGATTGGCTGGCTAGTCTTCGATCCTCAAGCAGGCCGTGAGCAAGCTGGCCGCCGCCCCGCCATCGTGCTCAGCCACACCCGCTACAATGCCAAAACTGGCATCGCTGTTTTCTGCCCCATCACCAGCAAAGCCAAAGGATACCCCTTCGAACTTGAAGTCCCCACTGGACTCACCATCGTGTCATGGGTGTTCAAGGACTCCTCGACGCCCATCACGGTCTTTCGGATTCCCTCCTCGTCTGCTTTGGGAAGCGGGGCGGCAGCATACTCTGCCAGGGCTGGTGGCTTTGGCGTCGGTGTCTGTGCCCCTGCGGGAACCGGCAGAGTCAGGGAGGTGGCAGCCACTAGCAGTGCTGCCGCGATGGTGGTGTTGGTGGTTTTCATATGTCTATTGTTGTGTGAGTGAGGGTGCGCTTTTAGATGCTGGAAAGGCGCGTGCGGCAGCCAACGCTCATTGACGGCGCAGGTGGAAGAAGCGCCGTGGAATGCCGCTGGTGAGGGGTTGTTGCACGCCGTGGTTGAGCCCATTGATCGCAACGGACTCGGGCGTGTTGCTCCACAGCGCAGCCATGCCGAGTTGATCGCTCTGCTGGAGGGTCATGCCGGTCTCGGCGGTGAGCCAGCTCAGGGAGACCGCGCCACCACTCCGCACGATGTTCAGCGGCGGATATGGCAGGTCGAACAGATAGGCCGACCCGGCATTGGGTGCGCCTGTGTGGTCCCCTAATGCGCCGATGAGCACGTGGTCGCTCCCCACCGCTGCCACAGACACTCCGAAGGCGTCGTCGGCCGCCGGGGTGGGATTGGTGAAAGTGTGGAGCAGCGGAGATTCCCCTCACTTCCTCCAGCGTCCAGCCGGTGAGATTAACCCCAAGAGCGGCAAGGTAGCTGTTGAGGTCCACCATGCCGAGCGTGGAGGTCCACAAGATGGCACGCTGCCCGGCGGGGAGAGTGCAGTTGCCGCCCACCACCGATCCGTCGCCGTTGAGAGCCAATGCCCCTGAGAAGGTGCTGCCATCCAGTGCACCAAGATCTTGCATTCCGCCGCCGCCCCCCCCCGCGCCAAGCCCGGTCCAGAGGAAGGCGTGGCTGAACGTATTGGCGGTGGCATCGTCACTGACGTATCCCGCCACTACCGAGCCATTGGCACTGGTGGCTAAGCCATAGGCATTGTCGGCACCGGGCGGAAGGCCCAAGAGCTGCCTTCCGCCGGACGCGGTCCAGCGCAATGCACGAAAGAACCCGCTCACATAGCCGACCCCTGCGATCACCGCACCATCGGCACTCATGGCGTAGGCATCGTCATTGGGAAGGTTGAGGCTTTGCATCCCGGTGGCGGCGGTCCAGCGAACCGGCGTGAAGCCAGTGAGTCCGCTCGTGTAGCTGCCGCCGGCGATGATCGTGCCATTCGAACTGATGGCATTTCCGACTGATTGTGAACCCGTCCCCAGGACGCCGAGGCTCTGCATTCCCGTCGCCGCCGTCCAGCGGAAGCCACGGGAAGTGCTCCCACTCCCAGTGCTGGTGCCGGTGATAACTGAGCCGTCGGCACTGAGGGCGGAACCGGATGAACTCACAGTGAAGCCCGGCACAGTTCCGAGATTCTGCAGACCACCAGCGGCCGTCCAACGGAACGCCCGCGTGCCCGCTGCACTGCTGCTCTGCCCGGTCACGACCAGGCCGTCCGCGCTGATGCCTTGCCCAAATGAGGACGGCAAACTCCCTCCAGCGAGCACCCCGAGGTTCGTGATAGTGGGCTGCGCCACCCCAGAACCGGCGCACATCACGCCGATCAGGATCACGGACCCGAGGCGTGGAAAGATGAGTGAAGTAGTCATGTCAGGTACGGGTTAAAGTTTGCAGGTGTTTCATGGTGCGTTTCATAGTGCGGGAGAGGAGCCGGGCGGGTGACTATGGCTTGAAGAGCCGGAAGAAGCGGCTTCCGGGCACGGGGCTGAAGGTGAGGGAGCGCGTCGTGACGGTGTCGGTGATCGTCTCCGGCGGCGTGGTCCAGCTGGTCAGGCCGGTGTTGTGCTGCAGCGAAAATCCAATGGAGGGAAAAGGCCAGGCGACGACGACCATGCCATCGGCCTGCGTGATGCTGAGTGCCGGCGGCGGTGGAAATGAGGCCACCGATTCCACGAGGCCGGTCGAGCCATTGCTGGAGGTGCGGCCCCGGGCGCGGAGGAGGCCGCTGGCAGGCAGGCTCAGGCCGGTCAATTCCCAGCCTGCCGGGATGCGCGTGCCGGGCCCGAGCTGGCTCCAGGTCACGCCGCTGTTGCTGGAGAGTTCGAATGTCACCTGCCCGGCTTCCGGGGCTGATCCTCCACGGAGCCACTGCACGCGGGTGCCATCCGGGGCGCTCAGGCTTTGCGTGGCGGCGTCATTGGTGAGCCGCGCCAGACGCATGCGGAGCTGGCCAGAGACGCTAGTGAACGAGCCGCCCAAAAGGATTTTCCCATCCGCCTGCAGCGCCAACCTGGAGACAAGATATCCCTCGGCGCCAAGGTCCGGATTGAAGGCTGCGGGGCTCTCGGCAGTGCCGTCCGCCAGCAGCCGGGCAACTCCGCCTGTGCCGAACGCACCTCCTCCACCAGGGGGGCCGCCTCCGATGACGAGCTTCCCATCCGCCTGCAGCGCCATGCTCCGGATGCCTGCGGTGCCCGGTCCGGGATGGAAGGTGGCGGTGCTCTCCACCGTCCCGTCCGTCAGCAACCGGGCCGGGCCATCGCGTGGCTGGCCGTTCACAGTGGTGAAAGAGCCAGCGACGAGAATCTTCCCATCAGCCTGCACCGCCAATGCCTGGATCGCTGCGGAAGACTGGCCCGCAGCCACACCGAGGCTGACGTTGAAGGTGCTGTCCACGGTCCCATTCGCGTTGAGCCGGGCGATCCCAGTGTGTGCCTGGCCATCCACTGAGGCGAAGTCGCCGGCGATCAGGATCTTCCCATCCGCCTGCGGCGCCACGGCATAGACAGTGGCATCAAAGCCGGCCAATCCGGAGTCCGCACCGGTGCCGGCATTGAAGGTGGCGGCGCCCTCCACCGTCCCATTCGCGTTCAGCCGCGCGATGCCTCTGCGTGGCCGTCCGTCGATGCTCGAAAGCTGGCCGCCGACTAGGATTTTCCCATCCGGCTGCAGGGCGATGCAGGCCACGGCATCATTGAGATATTGGGACACGACCCCCGTGCCGATGTTGAAGGTGGCGGTGCTTTCCACGCTGCCGTCCGCATTGAGCCGGGCGAGTCTCCTGCGGTTCTGGCCGTTCACTGTGGAAAACGGGCCGCAGACAATGATCTCCCCGTCAGCCTGCACCGCGGTGGCAGTGGTCCAGAAATTCGCGCCCGAGCCGGCATTGAAAGTGGCGGTGGATTCCACCGCGCTGTCCACGGTCAGCCGCGCGATGCCATTGCGGCTCTGGCCATCCACTGCGGTGAAATTTCCGGACAGCACCAGTTTCCCGTCCGGCTGAAAAGCAAACCCTCTGACGTAGGAGCCAGTCACTGAGGGATGGAAATCGGGATCAAGCAGCCCGCTGATGCCCTGCTGGGCATCCGCCCGCCCGGGCATCAGAGACAAGGCGAGGAGCCACAGAGCAGGTGCAATGCCTGTCCGGGGAAGACGAAGAGCGTGGTGTTTCATCAGAGGGGTATTCAGTTTGGTCCTGGGATGAGCCGGTAGAAACTCCGCGTGCCTTCAGCCTCCTGGAAGAACGGCGTCGCCGGCTGCGGGTCCACGGGAGCCCAGAGATTCAGGTCTTCCGAACTCTGCAGCACCACCGGCACCGGCGCCGCATCCCATGTGAGGGTGACCGTGCCGTTCAACACCTGGATGGTCAGATGCAGGTCCAGCGGCTCGTAGGGAAAGGTCCAGTAGCCGCCGGTGATGTGAAATTCCCCCGGCACGCCGGAGGCATCGCCTGCGGCCATTTGCCCGACGGAGGCGCCGCCCAGCGTGAACTCCGCCGCGCCGGAGGAAGGCCCGCCACCGCCGTCGAGGCTGGACCAGGCGATGGTGAAGGAGTCCTGGGCCGATGCTGTCGCCAGCAGGGCAGTGAACTGTGCGAGGATGGCAAGGATAGTGTGGGGCGATTTCATGGTTGATGGTGCAAATGGCGTGGTCATTTATTCCGGACGGATGAGGGCGGCGACACTGTCGGACGGTTTTCGGACGCCAGCTTCGTTGCGGGCTGGCCGAAGGCTTGCGGGTGCAGATAGGTACCGCGATCACCAATGGCTTTGTCCTCCTCCAATGGAATGCGATTCGCATTGGCCCACGCATCTTTCCGGACGCCAGTTACTTGCCAGGAAACCTTCAGACCCGCTTTCCCTCCGGCGATCTTGAAGCGGTTGCCGGTGATTTCCTCCGCGATATAGACGGGTGCGAAACCGCCGATGCAGGTGAGCTGGTAGCGGAACTCTTTGTTGAGGGCATCAAACCATTTCGGCAGTTCGACCACGGCCTCGCCTCTGGCATTGAGCGCGATGTTGCCGTTGTAGATGTTCATCATGTCCGGCGACTCGACGAAGGAATGGGAGAGCGTCTTGTTGGCCGGGTCGAGCGGGTGATCGATCTTGAAGGATCCGCCGGCTTTGCTGAGGGTTCCGGTGATTTGAACATTGCCGGCAAAGAAACCGGCCCAGCCGGTGGGACTGTCGTTACGGCCATACACTCCTGACAATCCGTTCTGAGAGTATCCCCGGACATTTTGAGCATTGAGAGTTTCAGTGACTACTGCAGACCCGTCGAAGTATCCAGCGTAGCCCGATCCGCTGCATGTGCCATAGACCCCCGGGCCTGTTCCGGTGCTGCTTCCATGGACACCCGCGCCGCCTGCGCCCGCCGCCTTGCCATAGATGGCGGCGGTATTCACCAGGCCCGTCTCTGCGTGCAGCCTTGCCACCGGAGCCGTGGTCCCGATTCCGACATTGCCGCCGGTGGTGACGGCGAGGCCATTGAGCGATCCCGGCGGCCCCACGCCCGGACCCGCCACCATTTTCAAGGAGGTGCCGTCAAAGCGCACATCCGCGCGGTTTCCGCCGCGCTGGATGGACTGGCCCGTCTCCGCGTTGGGCGAGCCAAAGGTGACGATGCCCGGGCCGCCGCCCGTCATGCTGACGGCGCCTGACGTGGCGATTTCGATCCCGCTGGCAGCCGCTGGCGGGCCCGCGCCGAGGTTTGCCACCAGCTTGAGCGTGGTGCCGTCGAAGCGCACATCCGCGCGGTTTCCTCCGCGCTGGAGCGAGTGGCCGGTTTCACCATTGGGCGCACCCACGGTGAAAAAGCCCGAGCCGCCGCCGGTCATTACCGTGTTCCCGGCGTCATTGATCTGGAAGTCCACGATCGCCGGGCTGCCGTGCCGGGATTGCTGGCGGTGCGGAAAACATACAGCCCGCCGTGCGACTGACCGATGCCAAACCGGCTGCCTGCGGCATTCGTTCTCCAGCCGATGGCACCTCCATTGCCCAGCTCCACCGCCGCTCCAAAACCATTGGAAGTCCATGCCGAACTCGTGATGACACTCAGCGCGTGAGCCGGAGCACTCGTGCCGATGCCCACCTTGCCCGCACTGTAATGCACCGTGCTCCCCGTGACCAGCCACGGGCTGGTGCCGCCGCCACCACCGCTGGGATTCACCCAGGACAGACCAGTGCCGTCATACGCGAGCAACTGCCCCGCCACCGGCACGCCCGGCGCGCTCAACTGCGCCAGCCCCACTGCCGCCGGTGCGAGCTTCGCCCCCGTCACCGCACCATTCGCCAGGCTGCTGCTGGTCACAGCGCCATTCTTCACAGCCGCCGCGCTCAGCGCCTGAATCGCATATGGCGTGGGCCGGATGGCCGTGCGTCCCGGCACCGGCACATAGGCCGGAGCCCCCGCCGTCTTCGCCGAAATGGCCAGCCAGTAGGCCGTGCCATCGAACACCAGCGGCCCGCCGAAATCTAGTGCCGCGCTGAACAGCCCGCCAACAATAGTCTGCGCCGGCAACTCCGCCGCCGCACCAACCAAATTTCCATCCGCCGCCGCGTCGTAGAGTTCCATTTTCAGATCGAACGATCCGTTGGCCGGCGCGCCGTTCTGGTCGAGCCGACCTTGATAGGTAAAGGCGCTGCCGATGGGATCGGCAGCAGCCGTGAGGGAAAGCGCGAGCAGCGCGAGGAGAGATGGAAGAGTGAGATTCATGGCAAGAAGCTCCTTTCCCCCGCGGCGCGCGCGGCCTTGCAGGTTTCGGCAATTATCTTTTCCGTTGGAGACGCCAACGGCGTTCCGCCCTCCAGTTCGCCGGCAATTTGTTTGCCAGTTTTCTGCCGGAATCGGTCCGCGACATCAGAGTGCAGCCCAACGGGCTCCCTCGGGTTGACTTTCTCCCTGCCCTGGTGAAGGATGCGCGGCATGAGCAAAAATCTTTTACCTCCACACCCGAAGGACATCGCGACCCGGGCGGCTTTGGCCAAGCGGCCGAAGCCCTCGCTGGAGCAGGTCCTGACGCAGGCTGCGGCGGGGCGGAGGCTCAGGTTCACCGGCTCGTCCAGTGGGCAAAAGCCTGCGGAAAGATAATCCCGGAGCACGAGTTCGAGAGCCTCGAATTCATCACCGACGAGACCGGCGAGCACGAAGTCCGGTTCCGCCAGAGCGATCAGCGCGCGGTGAAGCGCACGTGGACCGGGACCTTCGGCATGGTACCCGAGTGGTCGCCCGCAGGGTGGAAGCCGGCATCCGCCACGCCGCTGTGGGCTTTGATCTGCGATCACACGGCCACCTATTCGGGTCAGAAATTATTTGTCGTGTGTGGCGTAGATTTGGACCAACTCGAACGACGCATTGCCGA
>JAYVJI010000722.1:0-4085 GCA_043769435.1 Verrucomicrobiota bacterium | reverse complement strand
GTCCATGGCTCCGATGCCGACCAGCCTATGCGCTCGGTCGTGGCATCGTGGGTGCCATCATTAGGAATACATAGCCATCTCTGTTTCGCTGCACCATCTGACCAGAATGGGGCGATGGGCTGATAAGGAATAAATGCCGGAGCAGGCGACAAGCCTGCCACATTCTGAAAAACTCCTGTCTGGGAAAGCTTGAGAGGCGGCTCAGGAATGTTAGTGAGCGTCCGCGTTAGTTTGAAAATACGTCCATTCGCGGCCTTGGTCACCCATTGTCCGCTGCTGTTGAGCGGAGGGATAAAGGCATTTCCAGCGCTGGCCCCGCTCTCACGGCCCAGCATGACCATCAGCGGCTCCCCGGAGTGATCCCGGCCCCAGGCGGCGATGTTCCAGTGAAAGCCTCCGGCAGGCAAATCGCATAAAAGCACTGGTGCCGCTGGGGAACCAGGTGTGAGCGCCCAGACGTGAGAGATCGTTGGATTTCCATGGTCACTGAAGAGATATTTGCCATTTAAAGCGGCCGCGTGTTGCTGGCCCCGGTAAACGTAGCCCCCGATCACTGCGGTGCCGCCCGCCGAGTCATGACTGTATGAGTGAATGGGGGGCTCCGGCGTGGATTCTCGCGAGTGTGTTTTGGCGATCCATCCCTGGCCAAAGTCGCTGTCAAAAAACGCGCTATTTCCCTCCATGTAGGGCCACTGGTAATCCCCGGACCGCTTCACTAGGTTGATCTCCTCCCATTGAGCCTGGCCTACGTCACCCAGCCAAAGATTGCCCGTTTCCGGATCGCAGGTCATGGTGTGCGGGCTGCGGACTCCCAGCGCCCAGTATTCCTCCAGCTGACTGCCGTCTGCATGGAGCCATGGGTTGTCATTAGGGATGTAGTAGGCTTGGCTATACGTATGATTTCCGCCAAAGAGCGGCAGCGGATCTCCGTAGCCATCGCTGACATACTGGGGTTGCCTCCGGATGGGGTGAGACCTCGCCGGGTTCATATCGACATCGATTCTGAATACCCCACCCCAGAGTCTTCCTGTGAACTTTTGCATGGACCGGTAGTAGTCGCTATCCAGTCCCTCATCCCCGATGGCGAAGTAAAGGAACCCATCATTTCCAAAGCAGAGGCTGCCGCCGTTGTGCCATGCCTGCCGGTCGTATTGTTGGAGGAGCACCAGTTCGCTGGCGGGATCAATAGTCAGGCTGCCATCCGGAAAAGTGAAGCGGCTCAGCCTCAGTGCTGTGTGCCGCAGCGTTTCATCCCCTTGGACGATCCCGTCACTGTTAGTATCCAGTGCCGGCAGATACTTCGGCTGCGGTGAATAATAATAAAATAAATAGACATACCCGCGGCGCGGGGACCCGGTCATGCCGAATTCCGGATGAAAGGCAATACCCACCAGCCCGGCATTGTCGGTGGATTGAACTCTGGACCTGATGTCGAGAACGTTGGTTTTCACCGTGGTCGACGCATTGTTCTCAAATGACCAGACGAACCCGTCCTTCCCCAGCACGTGCAACCGGTTGCTCTTGGGCTGGGCTACGACTTTCACAGGATCGATGAACTGCAGGGAGGGAAAGGCATTGACGGCTTGCCAACCGCCCGCACCTCCGGGCGCTGATGGTGGGAATACGGAATTAAAATACTTCCCGACCGCTACAGGCGTATCCAAACCGCTTTGGCCCTGAACGCAGGCGGCTGCGGTGAAAAATATAAAAAGCAATCGGATCAAACCGTTCATGTGAGGGACAATAGCTTATTATTATTCATCCTGCTCCCCGCGCAACGGCTAAGCACTCAGCCCCGGGCGACCGCGAGGACCGCTACTTCCTTCGCTCCACTGCTGAGCAGCACGCGGGCGCACTCCGCACTTGTCGAGCCCGTGGTGAAAACATCATCAATCAGGAGCACGCTGCGGCCACTGACAGCACCGCTGCCAAAGCGGGCCGGCTTAAATGCATTTTTCAGGTTTTTCTGGCGGTCCTTCAATTCCAAAGTTGCCTGAGCTGTGGTATAACGGATCCGGCGCAGCGCAGAGCAATAATCCAGCCCGCTCAGCCGGGAAAGCGTTTGCGCCAGTTCTTCGCTTTGGTTGAACCCCCGCTCGCGGAAACGCCGGTGATGCAGTGGCACCGGCACTAGCAGCCAATCCACACCAGTCAGGCGCTGATCCCGCTGCATCGCTGAGTGCATCAGGCGCGCCAGTCCATAGCGAAGCGCTGGGCGCTTACCATACTTGAACTGATGGATCGCCTCGCGCAGGGGACCGCTGCTCATGCCGCCGGCCATCGCAAAACGATAGGGCTGTGGTTTGTCCTCGCAGTTAGGGCACCGGAAGTCACCTTGAAGCAGGCCTCGAAACGGCTCGGCACATATGCTGCAAAACGGGGGCGTAATCTCCTCGATTTCCTGCGTGCAGATCTCGCAAAAGGCACCTTTTGCCACAGATCCGGAAAGCGGTGCCCGGCACCCCGGGCAGCAAGGCGGAAACACCAGCGTGGCTAATGCCGCAGACCACGGCCTTATCTTTTGACTCCAGCGGTTCAGCAGAGCCATCATGCCGGTGTTTCGCTCCGGCGCGCGATGATGTAGTCCTCCACTGCTGTGCCTCCCAGAAGGTGCTCCTGGATGACTCGTTCTAACACTTCCGGCGTGCAGCTGTGATACCAGATTCCTTCCGGATACACCACGGCGACAGGCCCCATGGTGCAAACCCGCAGGCAGTTCACTTTGCTGCGGTGGACCAGAGGCTGAGGACCGCACAGTCCCAGTTCTTTCAGCCGCCGCTTCAGGAACTCCCATGACGCCATGCCTGCCTCATGGCTGCAGCACAATGCCTCCGACTGATCCGCGCACAAAAATAAGTGCCGAGCCGGAGCGGTTAGCCCCAGTGGGCGGACTGTCTCTTTCAGTCGACTCTCCTCGGCCTCTGTCATTACTTTGTTTTGAGCGCCGGGAAATTGACTTCCTTTTCTACTGTCCCGCTCACGCCCATGTAGAGATTCCGTCCAGTGCCGTGGAAATCCTGACGTTCCGACAACCACGGCAGTGTCGCATACTGATAGGGGTCATTCTCCACCAACATCCCGACAGGGATATAACTCGGGTCCTCGTATTCTCCTTCTCCCAGAGTAGCGTCCTCTTTTTTGGCATTTCTTTTCTCCACGGGACAAAACCAGTCTTCCCGGCTGACACCGTTATCTTTCAAAGCCGTGTAAAAGAATTCCCAAACTTCGCTCTCGGAGACGTCCCCGTTCTCATCACGCAGGCCCGGCTCTTCAGGCCATGTCCCGTGATCGAGGATATAGGCCTTGAATCCTGAACCAAGGTTTTTGATATTCTGTGAACAAGCAATCGCGTCCCCGCGTTCGAGGAATTTTTTGTACCCTGCAAATGCCGCGAGGAACAGCACCGCTATGAGGGCGATGGTAACAAGTAACTCAATAAGGGTAAAACCCCGGTGAAATCGAAAAGGTGGCGACAGGGACATGACAAAAAAGAAGTTACTGCACGTGTGGTAAGCGACAACGCCACGCCAGTAAAGACATAAAAATCCAAAATCCAAAGCCCAAAATCAAAGAAGGGGGGGTGGCCGAACGTGGTGGCCGAACGTGGCGGCCTAACGGGGTGGCCTAACGGGGTGGCCGAACGTGGTGGCCGAACGGGGTGGCCTAACGGGGTGGCCTAACGGGGTGGCCCAACGTGGTGGCCCAACGTGGCGGCCTAACGTGGTGGCCCAACGTGGTGGCCCAACGGGCCTCAAGATTCCAGCCCAAGGCTGAGCGGAGCGATGCCCGAGCGATGCCCTGGGTCGTGTGCGTTTCAGGGAATCGCGGCCTGAAGGGCTGCTAGACAGCGTTGTGCCGGGTGGGCGTGGCGGTTTACCTCGCAACGTGCTCTCCGAGCCCTTCAGGCCACAGGGCATTCTTCCTGCTCGAACTATAGTAATTGATTAGTTAGGGCTTTCCCTTCCAAAATGCGGCTTAGCTTCGGTGCGGTTAGCTCGGGCCTTCAGCCCTTGGATTCATGAGGAATCAAGAACCTAAGGCGTTGCCCGGGTGCAACCCTGGGAACGAAACCCACAAACCGCCCG
>JAYVJI010000721.1:0-2403 GCA_043769435.1 Verrucomicrobiota bacterium | reverse complement strand
GAAAAATGTGCGGGACTGGATCCATGTCGATGACCACTGCGCCGGGATCCTGGCGGTGTTGGAAAAGGGAAGGGCAGGGGAGGTCTATAACCTCGGTGCCAGCACTGAGTGGGAGAACATCGATATAGTTAAATTGATCCTCAAGCAGCTGGGGCGACCGGAGGAATTGATCACCTACGTGAAGGACCGTCCGGGCCATGACCGGCGCTATGCCATCGACAGCTCAAAGGCGCTCGCAGAGCTGGGATGGCAAGCTAGGAAGGATTTTGCCATGGCGATCCGGGAGACTATTCAATGGTATCTGGACCACCGTGCATGGTGGAAACCGCTGATACCGTAGGGCGCGAAAAGTATCAAAAGGCGGCGGCAGGTCCGGCTTGAGGAAGTTTCGCTTCCGTTTGAAGGATAGCCTGATTTCAACCACACCAATCAATCTCTTATGTCTAAAATATACAACACCGGCATCATCGGCTATGGCTGGGCAGCCACCGCTCACATCGCTGCGCTCCAGGCCACTGGGCAGGCAAAGATAACTTCCATCCTGTCTTCCCGCCCGCTGGATGATGCAGAGCTTTCTGCCAAGTACAGCTGTGCGATCAAGAGCTTCACGGACCCCTCAGCATTCTTCGCCCAAGCGGATCTGGACGTGGTGGACATCACTGGATACCCATGGGAGCACACGAAGCACGCGGTGATGGCCGCTGAGCATGGAAAGCACTTTATTCTTGAAAAGCCTATCGCCCTGAACTGGGAGGAGTGCATGGAAGTGGAGCGGGCTGTGAAAAAGGCAGGCGTGAAAACCTGCGTCTGCTTTGAAGTGCGCTACAGTGGTCAGTTCCTCACAGTTAAGAGCATGGTGGATGCCGGCATGCTCGGCCGGGTCCACTACGGCGAGGTGGATTATTACCACGGCGTGGGTCCATGGTACGGGCAGTATCGATGGAATCAGAAAAAGAGCGGCGGGGGCAGCAGCCTGTTGAGCGCAGGCTGCCACGCGCTGGATGCACTCCTGCTGTGTATGCCCGGTGAAGTGGAAACCGTGATCAGTCTGAACACCCAGAGCACCCATCCGCATTTCAGCGTCTATGAGTATCCTACCACCGCGACCACGCTTTTGAAATTCGCTGACGGACGTGCCGGGAAGTGTGCCAGCGTCATTGACTGCTTCCAGCCTTACTATTTCCACACGCATCTCATTGGCAGCGAAGGAAGCCTGCTGGATGGCAAGTTTCATACGAATAAAATCGCCTCGCTCAACAAGTCCAAGTGGAGCGAACTCAGCATCCATCCCATCGACAGCGGAAATGTCGCAGATCATCCCTACCAGACGCAGTTCGAAGCATTTTTCAAGGCGCTGGACGCCGGGATCGAAATGCCCCTGACCAGTCTGAATGACGCCCTGCGCAGCCATCAGGTGATTTTTGCCGCTGACAAATCAGCAGCGGCAGGCGGCATCCCGGTGAAGGTGGAAGACATCACCCGCGCCTGAGATGCCCGGGCGCTACAGAGATGTGATCTGCGACTGGTCAGGCACGATCGTGAACGATCTGCCGCCGGTGGTGGACGGAACCAATGCTGTCTTACGGCACTTCGGACGCCCGGAAGTCACGGTGGATTCCTTTCGCCGCGAGTTCCAGCTGCCGTTCTCGCTCTACTACGAACGCAAGCTGCCGGAGGTGGAACTAAAGGCCATTGAGACGGTATTCCGCGATGCGTTTCTACTGTCCACGGAGGTCGTCACCGTTCTGCCCCACGCCCGCGAATTCCTGCAAGCCTGCCGGGACAGCGGGCGCAGGCTTTTCGTGCTCAGCAGCGCTCCGCAGGAGGCCGTGGAGGCGCAGGCCACAGACTTGGGCCTAGCTGAGTTTTTTCACAGCATCTGCGGCAGCGTCGTAGATAAACGCCAGCGCATTGCCAACTTCATGAACGAACACGCCATGGATGCCATGGAGACCTGCATGATCGGGGACATGTCTCACGACATTCATACCGCCCGCGCGGGCGGCATCGGTGCCATCGCGGTCCTCACTGGTTATGAGTTTGCCGAAACTCTCAGCGCTGCGCAGCCGGATATCATGGTGGAGCATCTCCATGAACTTGCCGCGCTGATGGGCATGGAATATCCAGCAGCAACGCCGGAGTAAACCCGCCGCCTATTTCGCGGCTAGGGCGGTATCTATAGCGTCTGTTATTTCTTTGGCTTCCGGCTCAGTGCCGGAGTCCCAGCGCTTTATTATTTTGCCATCTTTACCGATGAGAAACTTTCCGAAATTCCATTTCACTGCACCCGGTGCAGGAGAAGCGGTGCCCGTCAGCGCTGCGTAGAGCGGATGCTGCTCGTCTCCTTTGACGTGTAGTTTTTCGAACAATGGGAACGTGACTTTGTATTTTGTGGAACAGAAA
>JAYVJI010000720.1:0-7912 GCA_043769435.1 Verrucomicrobiota bacterium | reverse complement strand
GGCTCTATGATGAAAAGGAAAGCTGGCGGCCCGGGCACATAGAGCTGGCAGACACGGCATCGCTCATTCTCACGGCCCCGGCTACGGCCAATATTCTGGCGAAGTATGCAGCGGGGATCGCGGATGACGCCCTAACAGCTATCGCCCTTGCGACGCGCGCCCCGTTTTTGCACGCGCCGGCTATGAACGGCAAGATGTGGCAGCACCCGGCTACGCAGCGGAATGCCGGCATCCTGCGGGATTGGGGGCATCACTTCATAGGTCCAGAAGCCGGGATGCTGGCCTGTGGCTATGAGGGGGCGGGCAGACTCTGGCCGGTGGAGGGGATAGTGGAAAAAGTCATGGAGCTGCTGGAGCGCTGAGCGCTGCGCCAGATAAATTTCGCGCGGGTTTTGTTTTGTCTCCGGCTAACCCGCCGCCGTGTCGCGGACGTTGTCGCCCGAGGGCATCCCGTCCCTACTGCGACACCGCGTCATGCTTCGTTTCAGACAGGGAACGGGCATCGTATTCAAGCTGTTTGCGCCTTGCCCATTCCACGTCCCAGAGTGTCAGCTGACTGCGCCGGACGCCCCGGCGGCGGCCACTGGCATCCATCAGGATGCAGCCTTCCGCCCGTGACTCCACGAGCTTGGCCATGAGCGTGCTGCCGGTGTGGCTGCGCCAGAGCCTGAAGCCATCTGCGGTAAGCCGCTGTTCCTTTTCCTGCTCCGCACGGCGTCTGTCGCTCCAGCGTTTGGTGGCCTCCCGGAGCCTGTCCAGCAGGCCTTCTCCGCCACTGAATGACTCTCCTGTTTGAGGGTTTTTCAGTCTGGTATATCCCGATATCCGGGTCATCTCGCGTCCGGTTTCATCAAAGAGAATAGCACAGGGAAAGCCCTTCACCTTATAGTAGGACTTGAAGTGGTCCAGCGCCGCCTTGCGCAGATCCTGGGCATCATAGCTCATGCCCTTGAGCGAGGCGGAGCTGTATTCTAGGCGACTGAGGACAATGTTTCCAGCGGCGAATTCCTTGAAATCCGGGTGTGCGAGGAGATCCTCGGTGAGGT
This sequence comes from Verrucomicrobiota bacterium, assembly GCA_043769435.1. Lineage (GTDB taxonomy): Bacteria > Verrucomicrobiota > Verrucomicrobiia > Verrucomicrobiales > V1-33 > JAYVJI01. The sequence continues at coordinate 6,866 of JAYVJI010000720.1, read as the reverse complement.
GTGCGGAGTTGATGCTGGCGGAGTGGGAAAAGCAAAGCAGCAGGGGACGTCCGAGCTGGATGGATGCCTTCCTGGCTTTCCGGGGATCGCCGTACCAGATGACGCTGGAGGCCAGTCTCAGTGGATCAGGCTCCATGCTTCGGGGTGTGGAATGGCCCGGAAGGACACCGCCCGGACCGGGCGCCTGCGACCGGGGGATGGCGTCCGGCATCCGCGGGGGAGTGAGTCCCGGGAGGGCGGGAAGGGGTGGCACCTCTTCATCATCAGGAGCGACTAGGGGCGGAATGTCCGGGAAATCCTCCGGTGCCGGGGCGCGAGGGGGCGGCGGCTCCGTGGGCTCCTCCGTGGCCGGCAGGCTATCCTGCGGGAAGTCTCCGGCGGGAGGCAGGAGCGCAAAAGCCTCTCCGGGGCTCACCGGGCCCTCTTCACCGGGCAGCGGCGGTTCCGGAACACGCTGAGCGTAAGTCATTGCGACAGTCGTCAGGAGCGGAATGCATAGAATCAGGAAACGGTGTGGCATGTCAGGGCAGGGCAGAATCGCTGCATTCTGACACAGGCCAGAGAATATTTCCAGTGCAGAAAAATCCGTGGCAATTCCGCCGGGACGCAGTTATGCGGAGGTCACAACCAATTCATCCCCTAACACTTGATTCATGCCAGCAAAGAAAAAAACAGCCGCGAAGAAGACTCCGGCCACACCATCCATTCCCTCAGAATCGTCCACTCCTCCTGCTCCCGCGAAGAAAGCGGTGCGCAAGAAAGCAGCGGCCGGCAGACCTTCGGTTTCAGACACCGGCGTTTTCGAGGGCGAGTCCTTCGCGCGCGCCGCTGCCGCATACGCCTACGATAAGAAAGCGGAAAACGTCCTCATCCTAGATGTGCGGGGGCTTTCTCCCATCACTGATTTCATGGTTATCTGTGACGGAGGCTCACTGCCGCACCTGCGAGCCATCTCCAATGAGGTGGCGGACCGGATGAGAGAGGATCACAAAATCAAGGCTTATGCCACACACGGAACGGCGGACAGCGGATGGATGCTCTTGGACTTTGGCGATGTGATCATCCACATTTTCCATGGCGAAAAGCGGAGCTTCTACGCTCTCGAGGACCTCTGGAACGACGCTCCCCGCCTCACCTGAGACTCCGCCCGCATGCCGAAGAACTTCGTTTACTTCGACCTAGAAACCATGCGCTCTGCGGGCGACGTGGGCGGCTGGGAACACAAGGATAAGATGGGGATGTCCATCGGTGTGACCTACAGCACCGCTGACGGGAGCTACCGCATCTACGCTGAAAAGGATACCGATGAGCTGATCCGTGACCTTTCCCGGGCGGACTGCGTCGTGGGCTATAATCACGTGGAGTTTGACTACACGGTGCTCCAGGGCTACAGCATGTGGGATGTTGCCAGTCAGATGCACAGTCTCGACTTGCTTCTCGATCTGGAAAAGCACTTGGGCCACCGCATCAAGCTGGAGGATGTGGCCACGGCCTCCCTAGGCACCGGCAAGACGGCAGACGGGATCGACGCCATCCGCTGGTGGCGCGAGGGCAAGATCATGCAGATCGCCGAGTACTGCTGCTTTGATGTGAAAGTGACCAAAATGGTGCATGAGTTTGGCGTTGAGCACGGCTACGTGCGCTACCGCGACCGCTTTGGCCGGGATGCCACGGTGGAAGTGCAGTGGCCGGACTGGAAGTGACACTGAAATGGATGCCCCGGATCTGCTGCCCGGCATGACACTGGACGCTGCGCGGGCAGCGGACTGCTGCCTGTTGGAGGTTATTTCCGGCAGCCGCGCCTATGGGACCTCGACGCCGGAATCGGACACGGATATCAAAGGCGTTTTCATTGCGCCTAGGGATGTCTGGATGGGCTGGCCGCGGTCAGCGCAAATCAATAACGCATCCAACGACATTGTTTTCTATGAACTGGGCCGCTACGCTGAGCTGCTGGCAAAGAACAACCCGAACCTGCTGGAAATGCTTTTCACTCCAGAAGATTGCATCGTCCGGCGGCATCCCTGTATGGACCGGTTCACACCTGCACTTTTTCTTTCCCGGCTGTGCTTCGATGCCTTTGCGGGCTACGCCGGCACGCAGATCCGCAAAGCCCGGGGGCTGAATAAAAAGATAGTAAAGCCCCAGCCCGCCGCCCGACGGAGCGCCATGGATTTTTGTTATGTGCTGGAGGGGCAGGGCAGTGTGGGGCTGGCCCCCTGGCTCGCTGCACGTGGCTGGCGTCAGCATGACTGCGGGCTCGCTGCGGTGCCGCACGCCCGGGATCTCTACAGCCTCTACCATGACCCTGGCGGTGCCGCCGGCTACCGCGGCCTCTGGACCAACCTTGAAAACACAGAAATCCGGGTGAGCCGCATCCCCCACGATGCGCTTCCGGATGCTTGGATGAGCTTTAATCAGGATGGCTTCAAAACCCACTGCCGGGAATGGAGGGAATACCACGAATGGCTGGGCTGCCGCAATGAGGCCCGCTACGAGGGCACCATGCGACACGGTCAGGGATATGATGCCAAGAACCTCATGCATACCTTTCGGCTGCTGGATTCTGCGGAGGAAATCGCCCGCCATGGTCGGCTCACTGTGCGCACCCCTAACAGAGAATGGCTCCTGCGGGTGAAGGCCGGGGAGTTCGCCTACGACGACCTGCTGACTCAGGCGGAAGCCCGCCTCACGCGCATCCGTGATCTCTTTGCGGAATCCGCGCTGCCTGAGCGCCCGGATGCAGAACTCATCGAGCGCACGCTGATCAGCATCCGCAGGGAATGGTACGAGGGCAGCGCGGCAGGCACCGCAGAATCCTTCACTCGACGCGGTCCTGCATGCAGTCAGTGATGAGGCGATGATTTCTGAACGACTGCCCTTTCGACTACAGGCACGCGCCACTGGCTCCAGGGCCCGGGCCGCTGTATTCACCACGCTGCATAATGAGGTGCAGACGCCGCTTTTCATGCCTGTAGGAACGCAGGCCACCGTCAAGGCGCAGCTCCCGGAGATGCTGGCGGAGTCCGGTTCCCAGATTCTCCTAGCCAATACCTACCACCTGCTGCTGCGGCCCGGTCCAGAGGTATTTCAGCGCTGCGGGGGCATCCACGGCTTCATGACTTGGGACCGTTCAGTGCTGACTGACAGCGGTGGATTCCAGATTTTTTCCCTGCCGCATTCCCGCTCCATGACAGAGGCCGGCGCAGTATTCCAGAGCTACGTGGACGGGGCCACTATCCTGCTGAGTCCGGAAGTCAGCATCGCCACCCAGCGCGCTATCGGCAGCGACATCATGATGGCGCTGGATCAGTGCATCCCCAGCACCGCTGACAAAACCGCTGCACGCGCGGCCCTGGCTATCACGCACCGCTGGGCCGCCCGCAGCCTAGCTGCGCGCGGGGACTCGCCACAGTCCATTTTTGCCATAGTTCAGGGTGCCCTTTTCGAAGATCTGCGCCGGGAAAGCGCAGCAGGCCTAACAGAAATGCCGTTTGAAGGCTATGCCATCGGCGGGCTCGCAGTAGGCGAGGAAAAGCATCAGAGAGAGGATGTCTGCGCCTCGACCGCAGAGTTGCTGCCCGCAGACCGCCCGCGCTATCTTATGGGAGTCGGGACCCCACTGGATCTCTTGGAGGCCGTGCATCGTGGGGTGGATATGTTCGACTGCATCATCCCCACGCAGATGGCGAAGCGGGGCACCGTTTTTACCTCCCGGGGAATAGTGCAGCTGCGCCGCTCCGTCTACAAGTTCTCCAGCGGTAAGCTCGACCCGGCCTGCGGCTGCCCGACCTGCGCCCGCTACTCTCGCGCCTACCTGCATCACCTGAACAAGACCCAAGAAAGCCTCGGCTGGCAATTGCTGGGACAGCATAACATCTGGTTCTATCATCAGCTCATGCGGGAAATCCGCGCCGCTATTCTTGAGGATCGCTTCCTCCCGCTCTATGAAGAAAAGCGCCTGATACTAGACGTGGATGACGTGGAGCACCCTCCTGTGAACGCTCCGGCCTCGCTGCGGAAACCCGTCCGCAGCAGCAAGCTGGGCGACTATGAAGTTCACCAGTCGAAGGCAGGTTTTTCCAGCATCCGCCACACCCCCAGCGGCGAGATCATGCACTCTGTCTCACCGCCCATGGAAGAGGCGGAGGCGCTCTACACCGGCCAGTGCCGCCTCGCAGAGCGACTCCGGGGTGACGGACCTCCGCTGGTCATCTGGGATGCCGGCATGGGAGCGGCCTCCAATGCCATGGCCGCAGTCCTGACGTGGGAGGCTGAGGCCACAGCCGGACCAGTGAGGCCACTGGAGATTGTGAGTTTCGAAAATGACCTCGATTCGCTCCGGCTGGCATTGCGGCACAAGCACCTGTTCGCGTGGCTGCGTCATGCGGCTCCGGAGGCTATCTCGGCACACGGTCACTGGGAGTCAACGCGGACTCCGGGGCTCCGCTGGCGGCTGCTTTCCGGTGACTTTCAGGAATGCATCACCACCGCACCTGCCCTACCGGATGTCATATTTTTTGATCTGTACTCCAGCCGCACCCAGGCAGATGCGTGGTCCGTGGCGGCATTCAGCCGGCTCTTCGCCGTGTGCGGAAGTGTACCGGTGGCGCTCTACACCTACACCACTTCCACTGCCGCGCGTGCTGCACTGCTGGCTGCTGGATTCTACGTCGCTCGCGGGTGTGCTACGGGTTTGAAAACAGAAACGACCATCGCCCTCACACCGTCCCTCGCAGTGGCGCCTCCACATCCCCTGCTGGGTCAGGACTGGCTGGCAAAATGGCACCGTTCCCAAGCCCGTTTTCCAGCCGGGATGCCGGACGTGCAGCAGGCGGAATTCTCGGCCCTCATCACCGGTCACCCGCAGTTTTTCCTTTGATCAGCCGAGCGTCATTTTTAGCGTGCCCCGGGCGGGCGGAACAGCGGCCAGATTGCCCGGAATCTCCGAAACCGGTCTGTTTTAAGGCCTCCGAAAAATATTTTTTCAGTGCCCTTTTTGTGACGTAACCGTATAAGCATGAATGCTTTATAGCAGTAAAAAAATCAGATTTTGAATCTGTCAGACTTGACCTGAGCCACAGACCGCATAATAGGCTATATTTCACACTGGTTTTATCCATCATATCACACACTTAAATCTAAGAAGTAGCAATGCTTGCGAGTCGTTTTGCACCGGGTCAGCGCTGGCTGAGTCAAACAGAGCCTGAACTGGGCTTGGGTCTTGTCCTCAAAACAGAGGACACTACCGTCACCATCGTTTTCCCATCCACGGAGACCACCCGCGTTTACACCGTGGAGGGCCCGCCACTCTCGCGGGTGAAATTTGCCGCTGGAGACCTGCTGAAAACGCAGGATGGCAAGGGCTTCATCGTGGAGGAAGTGATCGAAGAGGGTGGCCGGGTAAGCTACATCACCAAAGGCAAGAAAATTGATGAGAGCCGGTTGAGCGACACCCTGACATTCAGCAAGCCCTATGACCGGATGTTGAATGCGCAGATTGAGGAAAAGCAATACTTCAACTTGAGGCACCGGGCTCTTTACCGGCGCTTCAAAACGTGGCGGGCACCGATGAGGGGACTCTTCAACGGGCGCTTCACCCCAAGGCCCCACCAAATGAATGCTGTGGTGCAGGCTGGCCGTTTTCACCGGCCCCGCATTCTCCTTGCTGATGAAAGCGGCATGGGTAAAACCGTGGAAGCGGCCTTGATACTCCAGCGGATGCACACCTTTGGCGGGGCTGCCCGGGTCCTGTTGCTGGCACCGGAACACACGCTGGCGCGGACCGAACTGGAACTCCACCGCCGGTTTGATTTTACATTTGAAAGGCTCAGTGAAGAGAGTTTTGGCTCCGCTCCGAAAAAGAAAGTCCCTGCCAAAAAGGCGGCGGCCAAGAAAGCGAAGAGTGCCGCTGGAGAGGTCAATGCGTTTGTGAACGAAGCCGATGAAGACGGCGATCATGCAGACCACTGGGTGAGCATGTCGCTTGAGGACTTTTCCGGCCACAAGGCAAAACACGCGAAGGTAGCATCGGAAGCCGGCTGGGACGTCGTCATCGTGGATGGCGCGGAGTCACTCAAATGGGACGATGCCGGCAATGCCTTCTACAGCGCGGTGGAAATGGTCGCAGCTGCCACCCACTCCCTCCTCCTGCTCAGCAGCGAGGGACCGGAACATGATGCCAAAAGTCACTTTGGCCGCCTGCACCTGCTCGACACCGAGGCCTTTTCCTCACTGCGGAAGCTCTCCACCCACCGCAAGGAAATGGAGCCAGTGGAAGAGGCCATCCTGAAGCTGCTGGGCTCCACCACTTATGACAAGGACTGCGAGACTGTGCTCAAGGCCATCGAAGGGGAGGACGTGAAGCTCAAGGAAATGCGCAAACTATGGAAGGATGGCCGCGAAGATTCCCGTGAGCACATCATCGACTACCTGCTGGATTCCCATGAGGCCGGCCGGTTTGTCTTCCGCAACACGCGCGCCAGATCCCCTGGGCTGCCGGTGCGGACTGTGGAGTATGTTAAAATGGAAGTGAAACCGGAAGTGCGAGACACCCTGAAGGAGGAATTCAAGCACTACGTCAAGCCTGAGCCATCCAAGGGAAAACCCAAGGGTGAGCCATCTGTCATGGACCCCATCCTCGCTACTTGGGTGGCAGATATGACCTGTCCGCCACCGCCGCCGCCACCCATCCCCGGAGCACCGCCCGAGCCCCCAACCCCTCCCGGGCCGCCACCTCCGCGCGTGCTCCTCCTCACCGCATCCCGTGCGAGAGCTGTGGCTGTAGAGAAAAGTCTGCGCAACAAAATCGACGGTGCCGTGGAATTGATCCTTGATGCCCCCCGCGTGGATCAGGGCCTCACGCC
>JAYVJI010000719.1:0-3226 GCA_043769435.1 Verrucomicrobiota bacterium | reverse complement strand
CTGCCACCGTCCGCTCAAGTCTTTCATTCCATTCTGAATATCATGCCCCGGCTCATCATCCTTTTCATCCCGCTGCTCTGCTCCGGCTGCGTCTCCAGGGCGCTGAATGAAGCGGCGCGGAACATCACCCTCAATACTCCGGAGCCGGTCAAAGTGGAGATGAAAGTGACCATGGATATTTACCGCCATGATGCACCGGATGCGCCGTCGGAAGCCACTCCCGGTGCTCCTGTCGCAGTGGATGCCCCGGACAGTGAAGATGCGGCTAAAAAGCGCAAGTTTAACCGTCAGGAAGAGATCCAGACCGCGAAGAATTCGCGGCTGGTCGCAGAGACCCACCGGGGGACTCCTTTCCTCAGGGAAAAACCGGCAGGGAACTGGGGCCAGTATGTGCAAAAGCTCATCGATGACGAGAATGCAGACCGGATGTTCCTCATGAGAACAGAAGCGGAGCGCACCCGGCGCCAGCTCGATGAAATCCAGAAAGAGCGCTGGGAGGCCAACGTGAAGGCCGCTCTGACTGGAGAATGGATAGAGGCCAATGACGAGGCTAAGCCCGGAAGCTTCAAACTCATCACCAAGCCTTGACTCCTCTCGAAATGTGTTATGACGGCCACGATCCACTGATCACGCCCCTCGTACGTGTCCTTGTAAACCACCCCAAGCGGATCGTTTTTCCCGATGGATGTGATCTCCGCGTGCTGACGGCGGCGGCGGCTCTCGCAAAGCTGGAATGTGTCGCCCCCATTTTGCTGGGATCGCGCAGGGAGATCCATGCTCTCGCAGCGGAACACGGCATCGACATGAGCTTCACCGGAGTCGTGGAGCCGGTGCAAAGCGCGGATTTTCCCGGAATGTGTGAGCGCTACCGCAGGGTGGCCCGCATCAAGCGCATCGCCGCAGGCATACCCGAAGAAGTGATGTCACGCCCTCCCTACTATGGGGCGATGATGGTGCAATACGGCTTCGCCGACGGGCTGGTCGGGGGAAATCAAACCATGCCGGCCTCGTGGTTCAGAGCCCTATTGCACTCCATTCCCCGTATGCCCGGGGTGGACAGCTGCGCCTCCTGCCTCCCCCTTCACTTGCCTCAGCGCCCGGATCTGGGTTCCAATGGCACCTTTTTTCTCGCCGACTGCGCCGTCATCCCCTCGCCCACCGTCAGTCAACTAGCCAATATCGCAGTGGAAAGCGCCCGGCTGGCCGGACTCCTACTACGCGAAAAGCCACGCGTGGCCCTCATCAGTTCCTCCACCCGGGGCAGCACCAGAAATGCCAGCACTGAAAAGGTCCTCGCCGCCACCGCTCTTGCATTGCAGCGCTCCAGAGCCGCTCTCATCGACGCAGAAATCGATGGAGAACTGGAGGTAGATGCAGCCATTGATCCAGCCGTCGCAGCAGTGAAGGCCCCCAGCAGCCCACTCGCCGGACGCGCCAATGTGCTCGTTTTCCCATCCCTCGAAAGCGCTCACTCCGCTTACAAACTCCTCGAATGCGTGAGCGGGGCCGCCACCTCTGGCCAACACGTCATCGGGCTCACCAGGCCAGCTACTCAGGTCTCCAGGACCTCCACTTCAGCCACTATTTTTCGCGCCGCCGTAACCACGGCCTATCGAGCACTCTCCTTCAGGGAAATGCTCCAGGCAGAGCCCGACGTCTAGGGTAACCGATGCAACCCTCTAAGCAAGAGAGGGTTGTGACGCACATTGCCTCGCCGTTGCTGGTAATCAGGCGAAATTTACAATCATAACAATTGTAATTTCTAGGTAAAATTCAACAAACCAGAAGTTTTATTTGCAAATTTTTATAGTGGGTATAGATTATATGATAACTTCTATTAATCATGGATTACATTGATGAACGCAGTCCCCTCGGTCAACGGGTGGCGCAAATTTCCCAACTCTCAGGTGTGAGTGACTTCTATATCACGCCTTGGGAACCACTGTGCTACAAGCACAATGGCAGCCTTGTGCGGGATACTTTCGTTTACCATCCTGAGCAGGCCCTGCAGGTAGAGGCTGGATGCGTTGACTATGCGATGTCATTTGCCGGCCTGCGCTTCCGTGTGAACCGGATGGTGACGCGCAACCGCTTCCGCTGGGTGCTCCGACTACTGCCTACCAAGATTCCCACCCCCCAGGATATAGCTGTGCCAGCAGCTGCCATGAAATCCTTCCTGGAAGCGAAGAACGGCCTCTTTCTGGTGTGCGGTGCCACAGGCTCCGGTAAGAGCACCACCATCGCCTCTATGATCCTGCACCGTGCGGAACGGACCCAGGAGCACGTAGTGACTTTTGAGGACCCCATCGAGTATCTATATCCTGAAGGAACCCCCTCTCTCATCTCGCAGCGTGAAATAGGAGAGGATGACCATGACTTCGGCATGGCCCTCCGCGCTTCCCTGCGTCAGGCACCCGACGTTATTCTAGTCGGTGAAATCCGCGATGGTGAAACCGCTGAAATCGCGCTGCAGGCCGCAGAGACCGGCCACGTGGTCGTAGCCACCCTGCACACCTCCAGCGCTGCGCAGACGGTTCAGCGCTTTTTGAAACTGGTGCCCAGTGACCGGCTTGAAAACTCTCAGGCCAGCCTAGCAGACACACTTCGACTCATCCTTTGCCAGCGCCTGCTATTTGATGACGTCCGTCAGCGGCGGTTCGCTGTGCATGAACTCCTCCTGCAATATGATTCCACCATGAACCTCATCCGCCGCGGGGAATTCAAAAAGCTGGACCAGGAAATGGAAACAGGCTCAAAGAAAGGCATGATCTCCTGGGAGCGCAGCATCGAAATGCGCATGGCCGAAGGCTGGAACTGCCCGGTGCAGGAAACCACCGGCTTCAGCCAGGAAGACGTGGAAGCCTACATGTCTGCGCAAAACCGCTAACAATTAACCGACCACCAACACCACTATGAAACTGAAAGACATCAAAGACGTCATGACGCTCAGGGCCTTCCGTCCTGAGCCCGACGACAACTCTGCTCCATGGGGACGCCGCTTTATACGGGAAAAAACCCTGCACCTGAACATCGGACGCCGCCGCACGGCTTGGTCGGTCATGGATCGCCGCGGTGAATTCATTGACAGTGGATCCATGGACGGCGATTTCAAGGAAATCGCCGGACAGATGGGCCCTGACTGGCGCGCCATGACTGACAAGGGCTGGTGCAGTGTCTCCCTGAATCAGCGGTTCGTTATAACGCTCGAAGTCAACATGAGCCGCCG
>JAYVJI010000718.1:0-4604 GCA_043769435.1 Verrucomicrobiota bacterium | reverse complement strand
GGCAGACGGCGGTCATCTCAGCGGATGGCAGCGTGGGGGAGGCAGACACCCACGCCACGCAAGTCGCCTCGCTGGCCGCTGGGGCCGGAGCGGGGGCATCCGGCGTCGCGCCCGGAGCCCAAATCCTCAGCATCCGCGTCACTGATGCCTCCGGCACCAGCGATATTTTCACCCTGGCCAAGGCCATCCGCACCGCCGTGGACAGCGGGGCTCAGGTGGTGAATATCAGCCTTGGTGCTTACTCCGACTCCTCCGTGCTGAGTAGGGCGGTGGACTACGCTACCAGCAAAAACGTAGCGATAGTGGCCTCAGCTGGGAATGACACCGCGACGCAACTAACCTATCCGGCCGCTTATAAAAACGTCATCTCGGCAGGGGCTGTGGATGGACTGGGACAACAGGCATCATTCTCAAATTCCGGTGAAAATCTCCGCCTTTCCGCCCCGGGTGTGGAAATCAACAGCGCCTATCCCGGCAACCAGATGGCGCCCTTCAGCGGCACGTCTGCCAGCGCGCCACTGGTCACCGGTGCCATCGCCGGCATGATGTGGCAAAATCCTGGTATGAACGCACTGACGGCTGCGGCTGTGCTCCAGCAATACTCCTCAGATGCCGGCGCCGCCGGTCACGATCCCAACTACGGCAGTGGCTACCTAGACTTGGGCTGGGCCATGAACCGCAACAACAGGCAGTATCTGGATCCGTCTATTGCCAGCCAGTATTACGACAGTGCTTCGAACACCATGGAATACATCGTGCAGAACAAGAGCAGCCAGTCGGTGGCCGGTCTGAATCTCACTGTCGATCACGCAGGAAATCAGCAGACGGTCACGCTTCCCTTGCTCACAAGTGGCGAGCGGTGGTCCTACACCCTCCCCGTTGATCAGGCGGCGCTGGCCACTGGTGACCTGCGGTTCCGCAGCCGGCTCACCACCCCTCAGGGAGTGACGGACCAGAACACTTCCAACAACACCAGAGGCAGCCTCCTGTATCGCCAGTGAACGAGCCGGTTTATAACAATTGTCCGGGCTGTGGAGATTCCCTTGATGTCAGTAATCAAGAGCCATGGAGTAAGTTTCAATGTCCCAGGTGCAGCGCGGCCATGCGTGTGCGCACCCGCTTCGATCACTATTCGATCAAGGGCCAGATAGGCAGCGGCGGCATGAGCCAAGTATTCAGCGCGCGGGACGAATCTCTCGAGCGGGATGTCGCGCTCAAAATCCTGAATAGGGCCTGCAGCCGGGATACCAAGCGGCTCAGCCAGTTTGAACGGGAGGCGGAAATCACCGCGCGGATCTCGCATCCTAACGTTGTGAAAGTATTCACCGCTGGGCGGGACCAAGGGAATTTTTATATCGCCATGGAACTGGTAGGCGGCGGCAGTCTGGAGGATGTGCTCCAGCGGGAGAAAAAGCTGTCCCAGTCCCGTGTGCTGGAAATCGCTATTCAGGCTGTGGAGGGGCTCAAGGCCGCACACGCCGCAGGCCTGATACACCGGGATCTGAAGCCCGGGAACATCCTGCTTTCGAATGAGGGCACAGCCAAGATTGTGGACTTTGGCCTGGCGATGTTTGCGCGGGAAGCAAAGGGTGCCGGGGAGATCTGGGCCACGCCGTATTACGTCCCGCCGGAAGTGCTGGCCCATGCCCCGGAAGATTTCCGGAGTGATCTTTACAGCCTCACAGCCACACTCTATCACTGCGCTACAGGGCGGCCCGCCTGCGACAAGGACACCGCATCAATAGAGCAACTGCGGGCGGCCAAAGCCATTCCGGTGGTGATCAAACCAGCAGAGGTCAAGCTCCATCCGGAACTGTGTCAGATGCTCATGCGCGGGCTCAAAATCAAACCCGCAGATCGCTATGCCTCATACGATGAGTTCCTCGATCACTTGAAATATTGTCAGCGCCAGCTGAAGCGCGGAGCCAAAGGCAAGCCATGGTCCGGAAGGAGACAACGTACCCTGCCAATCTGGAAAAAAACTGCCGCCGCCGCGCTCATCACTGCCGCTGGCGTTGGTGCATGGATTGCTCTCCATCCTGCACCCGCCCCGGTCGTTGAGCTGGCTGCCGGTCCGGTCATCATGGATGCTGACCCATCCAGCGTCTCGGATAGCAATACGTCTTCCAAATTCTTGGCAGCCAGGGAAGCGATGGCCACCGCAGACTTTGCTAGAGCCCGGGAAGGCTTTGCCAGCCTCGCCGCAGCAGAGACCACTCAGCAGCCCACCCGTCAATGGGCCCGGTTCAATGCCGGCCTTGCCGCCCTCTTCACGGGGGATAATGCCGGCGCTGCGAAGGAGTTCACTCCACTCGCCGGCCCATTGTTTTCCAATGCTCCGGCAGATGCCCCCCTAGCCGCCTTCTTCCAGTCAACGGCTGCCTGGTTAGGCGCGGACAGGTCTGTAGATCCCGGAAAAATCACAGACTGTCCAGCAGACTCCGCCGGGGCCATAGGCCTGCTGGCAGGGGGACTCAAAAACTGGAATTCCGGTGATCCTGCCGGGGCAGCAAAATGGCTGGATGCCTTCGCTCGTTGTCCGGAATCCATCCCCTCATGGGTGAAGCGGCTGCAAGCTACCTCCGCGCCATGGCGTGAGGCTGCGGTCGCACTCACCAGCCTGCCGGATCTAGATCCCGCCCATGCCAGTGCGGCGGATGCAGCTGAGCGGAGTGCCGCAGCAACTGCTGTCCTTGCTGCGATCAAGCTCCCCGGTCCTGCGGTCGTGAAAGCCCGCACCAGCCTAACAGCTTTCATGGCTGCGGTGGAGGCCCGGAATACGGAATCCACTGACAAGGAACGGCAGCAGAGACTCGCCCAGGAAGAAGCGGAACAAAAAATCATGACGTCCGCCCTGCAACGCGCCGCAGACCTCGGCCGCGGGCGTCAATTTGACCAAGCTGCCTCTATCCTTCGCGCTCTCCCGCTCGACACCCCCACAGCCAAGCAGGCCGCTGAAATGCACGCAGATACCTGGGCCGCAGCCGGGGAATTCCTCAAACAACTAGCCGCAGACCTCGCCCGGGAACCAGTAAAGGTGGTTTTTGACAATGCCACAGGCCAGCCCCAGCCATCCATGGTTTCGCTCACCGGGTCCATCCTCCACGCCCGACCGCTCAGCGCAGGAATCGGCGGAGAAATCGTCCGCCCATTGAGTCAAACCAGCGGTGCTACGCTGGCCGCCATGGCGCTGAGCATTATCCAGCGCGAAAAGGATGCGGACGGCTTCTACCGCCGCAGCGAAATGCTTTACTGGTTTGCGCTGCGCAGCGGGCTGCGGGAATTTGCCGCCGAGCACGGTCGCAGCCTTGCGCAGGAACTCCGACCCTTTCGCGCCAAGCTGGACGCCCTCAACGGGATCGCCCAGGCCGCCACCCAGTAGGCCACCGCCAGCAAAACACACCCCGGAATTCCGGCCCATTGTTTTGAAGCCATGGCTTGCACTCCACCGTGCGCAGCCTCAACTTCCCACATGTCCACACCACTTGTTGACCTCCAGTTTATTGAAGCCCGCGCCCGCCTCATTGATGCCGCTGCGTTCTTTGACCGTATCCAGCGCCACGGTCAGGATGGTGACTACCGCGTCCAGGCCCTGCACCGGGCCGCTTCCATCCTGACCAGCAGCGAGCCGGACCGCGTCCGCCGCATCCTAGAAGCGCTGAGTGACCCCACTCACGAGCCCATCCCGGCCGCTCTCATACAAGGTGCTTTTGGCGCATGGAAAGGAGCGCAGCCATGAGATACATCGAGCCACATGGCCACATGGTCAGCCGCACCACTGATGACTACCAGGCCATGGTCCTCGCAGGGTGCGCCGCCGTTTGTGAACCGGCATTCTGGGCCGGCTATGACCGCAAGAACAAACACGGCTTCTACGACTACTTTCTCCAATTAACCGAATACGAACCACGCCGCGCCGCGCGCTACCTCCTGCCTCATTACTGCTGGCTGTGCATCAATCCCAAGGAGTCTGAAGACATGGGCCTCGCCACAGAAGTCCTCAGCCTGATTCCAGACCTGCTGGCTAAGGAAACAGTGCTGGGAATTGGTGAAATAGGCCTGAATAAAAACAGCCGGAATGAATTACTCATTCTTGAAAAGCACATCCAGCTTGCCGCTGATCATGACCAGCTCATCCTAGTCCACACCCCACATCTGGAAGACAAACTCAAGGGAACCCGGCTGATCCTAGACGCGCTCAAAAACCACTCCTGCATCCGCCCGGAACGCGTCATCATCGACCATGTGGAAGAACACACCGCCCCGCTCGTCCTAGACGGCGGCTATTGGGCGGGCATTACCCTCTACCCGGACAGCAAGAGCACCCCGCACCGGGCCATCGATATGCTGGAACTATATGGGCAGGAGCGCATCTGGCTGAACAGCGCGTGTGACTGGGGCCACAGCGACCCTCTCGCCGTGCCCAAAACTGCGCTGGAAATGCGCCGCCGGGGCTACTCCGCTGACTTTGTCGACCGGATCCTTTTCGGCAACCCCTGCGAATTCATGAGTCAAAACCCGCGCTTCAAGATAAACCAAGCCTGATAGTCAGACCCGCTGGACCATATGGACTTTGTTGTTCCACCGGTTGCACCCGGGTAAGT
>JAYVJI010000717.1:0-3348 GCA_043769435.1 Verrucomicrobiota bacterium | reverse complement strand
AAGCCCCACAGGGAAGGCGATCTGAAAGATCGCCTCATTGAAATGAAAATTGATGGAGTGGAAAACCATTTTGGACTTTTGTTCAATGGGCAGCTGGAGGCACCAGTGGATGGGAATTATGTTTTTGCGATAGCCGGGGATGACGGGGTGCGGCTGAAAGTGGACGGCAAGCGAGTGGTCGAGCACGACGGGATACATGCTGCATCCACGATTCACCGGGGAAAAGTGACGTTAAAAAAAGGCACCCATAGCGTGGAGGTGGCCTACTTTGAAGGCGCAGGCGAGGAACAACTATACGCAGGATGGAGCGGGCCTGGCTTTTCAGAAACCGCACTCAGCCGGTGGGTTCACCCGCAGCTTTCAGGCGGAGAGCCGCGTGCCCAGGAGCAGGTCGCCGGCATACCGCTGATCCCAAAAAATGGTGAGGCCATTATGCACCGGAATTTCATAGAAGGCGCGAGCCCCCGCGGAATTGGTGTCGGTTTTCCTAACGGTACCAACATTTGCTTTGATGCGGACCAGATGAATCTCGTTCTGGTTTGGCGTGGAGCCTTCCTTGATGCGAAACAACACTGGGTGGACCGGGGCGGCGGCCAGATCCAGCCGCTGGGATTTGACGTGGTCCGCACCGCAACCACCGACCATCCAGGAATGGCGCTACTGAAGTCACCCGGAGACCAGTGGCCGACCGGTCCGCGCGCCGAAGCAATAAAGTTCAAAGGATACAGTCTGGACAAGCACCGCTATCCCTCATTCCGTTACGAGATAGGCGGCACGCGCGTGGAGGAGCACTACGAAACGGACGGCGACTACCGCACCACCAATGAAAAAATAACCCGCGTCATCAAGCTGACCGGAGCGGGACCGGAGCTACATCTCTGGGCGGCCACTCCAGGCATGAAGCCGGTGAACGGGGCATGGCAGCGGGACAATGTGGTGGTCAGCATCTCCGGTGGCACCGTGGTGGAAAACCCTTCCTGCCTGGCAGTGAAACCAATCTGGAACGGGGACAACGCGGAGATCAACATGACCTGGACATGGAACCCGGCAAACTAACAGGAACCCAAAAATCCAACACTTTTCAACCCACCCAAAGCGCCATGTATGCATTTATTTTCCGGCATTCCCTGCCAAGTATCGCCCTCGTCCTCAGCACGGCACTAGCCGCAGCCGGGGAGGCAAAAGAATCTGACTACTGGCAGATTCAGGCCTTCCCTAATCCTGACAATCTGGTCCTTGAGGTCGGCGGCCTAGAGCGCACGCCGGACGGGACCGTCTACGCCAGCACGCGGCGCGGTGAAGTCTACCGGATCACGGGGGCTGAGGAGCCGGATATCAGCAAAGCCCGCATCCAGCTCTTCGCTCAGGGGCTGCATGAAGCCCTCGGCGTTTCATGGCGGGACGGCAGCCTCTATGTCCAGCAGCGCCCGGAGCTGACCCGGCTGAAAGATGAGGACGGCGATGGCCGGGCGGATACCTTTGAGACGGTCTCGGATGCCTGGGGACTGAGCGGCGACTACCATGAATATGCCTTCGGATCGCATCCTGACAAAGCGGGGAACTTCTGGGTCACGCTGTGCCTGACGGGGTCCTTTGATAGTAACATTCTCTACCGTGGCTGGGCGCTGCGAATAGGACCGGATGGCAAAACCACGGCCACCTGCTGCGGCGTGCGGAGCCCTGGTGGGATGGGATTCAATGCGGCAGGCGACGTATTTTATACCGATAACCAAGGGCCATGGAATGGTAGTTCCTCATTGAAATGGCTCAAGCCGGGCTCGTTTCAGGGACATCCCGGTGGCCTGAAATGGTATGACCAGTCCGGACTGAAAGCGAAGCCGGAAGTGCCGGTGGATCAAACGCGCATGGTACTGGAGCGGGAGCGGAATCCACTGCTCATTCCGCCTGCCGTGATCTTACCCCACAGCCGGATCGGCAACAGCCCGACCGCGATTGTCTGTGACCTGACCGGTGGCAAGTTCGGGCCCTACAAGGAACAGTTATTCGTCGCAGAGCAGTCCTTCAGTAACATCGCCCGCGTCGATCTGGAAATGGTGGGCGGCCTCTATCAGGGAGCTGTCTTTCCTTTTCTGGAGGGTTTCAGCAGCGGGCTTATAGGCATGACGCTTTCACCCGTGGGCATGATGTTCACCGGAGGCAGTGACCGGGGCTGGGGAGCAAAGGGCGGAAAGCCGTTCAACATGGACCGGATCGTCTGGAATGGAAAGACACCCTTTGAGATCCTAACGATGCGGGTGCAGCCGGATGGATTCGCGCTGACATTCACCGGCCCGGTGGATCCTGCCACTGCTGGCACTGTCAAATCCTACAGCATGGAGGCGTGGACGTGGGCTTTCCGGTCCGAGTATGGCGGGCCGGAAGTGGATAAGTTTTCTCCGGTAGTGAAAAACGCTGTCGTGAGCGGAGATGGACTCAGTGTGCGGCTGACTGTGGACGGTATGAGGAAAGGGCATGTACATCACCTCCGCAGCCCCGGCGTGAAATCCGCAGCAGGCACGCCCCTGCTCCACAAGGACGCCTATTACACGCTCAACAACTTCTCACAGTAGACCGCCCCCCCCAATGTCCGCCCCGCAGTGCTAGTTCAGTCCACATTGGCTGGGCTACACGGCAGGCCGGGGCAACAGGAATATCCGCGTGCTTCAATATGGGCCTTCCACGTCCGGCGGCACCAGCCAATTCAAGTTAAGTTAGTTATTTGGCCGCTTCCTTTTTAGGTTCAAAAGTCACGATTACGTAATTCTTGGCACTGTCTCCCAGACTCTTCACGGCTTCATCTTTCTTGAGTGCATCAGTGGAGGACTTGAAGGTCACCTTGTGTGTGCCTTTGTCGGTTCCTGCCTCAATGGTGATGGAGTCTTTAGTGACCCCATTGAGTGTGGCGAAGGCCTTCTTTACGTGCGCCTGACAGGCCTCGCAGGTCACCCCAGTCATACTGACCACATAGGTCGTGTCACCTGCCTGCGTGAGGCCAGTGAACAGGAACGTAAGAATTGCTGCGAGGATAATTTGTAGTTTCATGGTTTTGGTAATTTAGAGTGTATGGGAAGACTGAATGAGAGAGTTACAGATAGGAGCTGGGTTATCCAGGGCGAAAATCCAAAATTAAATTTAAATCAGCCCTCAGAACCGCACCGGCGGTGGATTCGCTCCGCTCACTACGGGGGCATGGATGAAAAAATGAAAGCCGTGACCGGCCTCATCTTGGCGGCCAACACCGTGTCCACAGAGGGTGTGACCGCGCCGTGATGTGCTTAAAAGGCGAGAGGAACACAGTGCGTCTCGCCTGTGTTGGCCAGCGGTCATCTTGACTGCTTCTCATCGCGG
>JAYVJI010000716.1:0-9364 GCA_043769435.1 Verrucomicrobiota bacterium | reverse complement strand
GTTGCGTTGCGCGGAATTGGGGTTGGCGTCGGTGGCTGGTCACGAGGAGGCTTTGAGTGTATGGTTTCGCGCCCGGGTCTGGAGGTGACAGAATTTGATCGCAGCTGAGGCCGGGCCTCTCCAGGAGCGAGTGGCAAGCCGGTGATGCGTCCGTTAGCGGTGGTCAGGGCTGCGGTTTTGGATAAATCTCCGATCAGAATCCCGTAGCTGCGGAGCACCTGGAGCAGGAGGTCATCCATGGTGGAGCCGGCAGCGCTGCGGTAGTCCGCTTCTGCCTCCATGACCACGGTGAGGCCTTCCAGTCCGCGGAGGTAGCCGCGCAGGGATACTCCGTAGCTGGAGAGCATCCATTGAGCGGGCCGGGCCACGTATTTGGCGACCACTGCGGCGCGCTCCACCGCGACTGCAGCGGCCTGCAATTCTGCTTGGGTCCTTAAAACGCTCAGCCGATGCGGCCCGGCACCCCACAGTGCGGACGGGGTGCTTACTTTTTCCGGCACCAGCGGCGTGTTCCGAAGCAAGATGAGAAACCCCGCCAGCTGCCCGGTGAGTTCACGCCATGGTTTCAGCACTTTCATCATTTCATCCGGCCCGTGCTTTTCCAATGCATCTAGGGCTCTGTTTCGGAGATCGCCTGCGTGGGTCTCCGGCGGCAATTCACGCAGTTCCCGGGCGACGGTCTCGTAGGAGAGCGCCCCGCCGGGGGGCACGCGGACGCAGAGGCCGACTGCGTTGGGCAGGATCGTCCATGTCAGGATTTTAACACCACAGAATTTTGCCCATGATAAAATACTGCGCTGGAGCAGAACGCCCTCTTCCCCTGTAAGCACTGCCTCCTGCGTGAACATAGTCACATAAAAATCACCGGGTTCTATCGCAGTTGCCGGAAAGCGCCATCGTTCGCCAGGAGGCGTTTCAGTTAGAAGTGACGTCCCGATTTCCGGGAAGAGAGTCGCAGGTGAACTTCCAGTCCCCCGGGTGGCGTGGTCTGGAAATTTTTCCGCTGGAGTGGCTGGGGATTCAAAGGCTTTTTGCCAAACTTCGGCTTCGGCTTTGGTCAGCGGCTGACTGGGCTCGGCCTGCGCTACTCTGGCGACGATCTCAGCCACGGGGATGAGAGGCTGAGGCACGGGAGATGGCGGAGTGGGTGGAGGCGGCGGCGGCGCAGGTAGTCTCAGCAGCGCGCTCACTTGGGTTGATTGCATTCTCCGAACCTCAAGCAATTCCAATAGCGGAGGCGCAGGAGCCAATGCAGATGCATGGACTGGCGCAGATGCTGGCACTGGCACTGGCACTGGCACTGGAGTGTCGGAAGGGGCGGGAAATGCCGCTGCTGCCTTAGGCTCCTCAGGGGTGACGGCGGCTGTCGCCTCCTGTGTTGTTAGGATGCCGGGGAGGAGATTTTTTCCATCCGGCAGAAAAAAAGCCAGCCCACCCAGCAGTGCCAGGCCGGTGAGTATCCATAGACCACTTTTTCGCTCCTTGCGGGCATGGTTCTCGTAGCTTTTTTTGACGGCGAAAAGTTCCGCTGCGGCATGTTCCGGGTGGAGTTCCGGAGGGCTCCATGGCAGGCGGCTCCGCGTGCCTGTTCTCAGGCTGTCGAGGGTCTGGCGGGCAGTGCCCAGATCTGTCGGATGGGAGTCAGGCATGGCTCCGCAGAGCCAATCGACATATTGCGTCACCATGGGTGCCAAATCCGGCCTTTGCGCTTGGACCAAGCTTCCCCCGCGATCTGCCACGAGGACATTGCGGACCGCTTTTCCCAGCCGCCCGAGATCTCTTTGAACCCTCGCCGGCCCATCGAGCGGGGGCCATTCCTCTGGCTCACAGGCAGTGGTGAGCAGGATCCTCCCATCGGCTTCGACGAGGATGTTTCCCTCGTTCAGGCCTCCAGCCGTCAACTCCCGCTCATGCAGCCAGGTCAGCGCCCTGAGGGCCTGATCTAGGTAGGCGGTCACAAGGTAGACGGCCTTGCTGTCGCTTAGATCGCAGTCCTTCAGTTGCATGGCGCTGGCCGGAAAACAGACATCCAATTGCTGGAGCGGAGCTTTGCCCCCCAGTCCCCGGAAAGGGGCACACCAGGGTTCTCTGCTCAGCGCCGCGTAGACTACTGGGCCGGCATTACCCTCTGGAAGACTTATTGACCGTCGTTTCCACGTATCCTCAGCAGGCGCCCTTGGTCTAGGTGCCTGGCGCGCAGGTTGTGGCGCGGCAGGTTTGGGGATTGGCCGGGTCACTTCCGCCTCACTGGATCTCCCGCGGATGGGTATTGTCTTCAGCATCCCGGTCACCTGTTTTGCAGGGGCTGCTTCTGGCCGAAACTCCATTTCCACATTTTTTGTCTCGTCCATGCACTGGTCACCGCGCGCTTCCGGCGGGGACTGAGGGCTGGGCGAATGTAGGTGCATAAGATGGAATTTTTAATATATCCCAAAATAACTGGATTTTCAAGCATTAATTATAATTGCGAGGCATTTCTATGCGGTTAAGGGACGCGGCCAACAATAAATAGCCAATTCTGCTGGCCTCTTTTCGGCCTTCGTTCGTTCCGATTCGGTCACAGATCTCTGCGGAAATGCTCCCTTACCGTGCCTCGGAATGCAGAAAAAATCCTGCGCATCCTGCGCAATACCTAGTCGTTCATTACTGGCCGAGTCTGAGTCCCTAAGGTAATCTTTCCGGTAGCGTATGTGGCGTGCCGACAGAAAATTCCGCAATATTTTAGTATTTTCGCCATGCCCGTTGTAGCCAGCTATTGCAGCACTTTTCTCAAGCCTGAGATGCTTCATATTTACCGTCAGGTCACCGGCCTTGCCCGCTGGAAGACATTTGTGGTTTGTCGGGAGCGCCAGTCTGTGGACCGGTTTCCTTTTGCAGATGTGGAAGTCGTGCCTCCTGTGCGCAGCAATTTTGTGCGGCGGTTTTATTTGAAATACATCCGCCATGAGCCGCCGATTGTTTATCGCGGTGAATATGGCGCGCTGGCCGGAATACTAGAACGGCGGCACGCGGATGTGTTGCACGTCTATTTTGGACACACAGGTGTCCACCTGCTGCCATTTTTACAGCGGTGGTCCCGGCCGGTCTTGGTTAGCTTTCACGGCATGGACGTCATGCCCCGGGAGGATAAGCCCGGCTATGCTGCGAAGCTCACCACGTTACTCCAGTTTTGCCCGTTGGTTCTGGCCCGCAGCCATTCGCTGCGCGACCGGCTGATGGCGCTGGGTTGCCCGCCGGAGAAAATCAGGATCAACCGCACCGGCATCCCCATGGAGTCCTACCCCCTTCAGGAGCGGAACTTTCCGGACGAAGGGGCATGGCACATGGTCCAGGCTTGCAGGCTGATTGAAAAAAAGGGCCTTGATGTTAGTCTGAGAGCGTTTGCAGCCTTCAGCCGGAGCTATCCCGGCAGTACCTTCACCATCGCTGGGGAAGGGCCGCTGCGCGAGACGCTGGCCCGCACCGCGGCAGAGCTGGGCATCGCTGGCAGTGTCCACTTCGCAGGATTTCTGACGAGTGGGGAATTATGCGCCCTTTATCACCGCAGTCATGTTTTCCTGCACCCTAGCCAGACCCCGCCTGATCAAAATCAGGAAGGGGTGCCTAACTCGATGCTGGAAGCCATGGCCACCGGGCTGCCGGTCGTGGCCACGCTCCATGGCGGCATTCCTGAGGCCGTGGAGGACAACGTCACGGGCCTGCTGACCGAGGAAAGGGACGGAGACAGACTGCTGGATAACCTCCTCCGCCTAGCGCGGGAGCCGGGGCTTTGGCAAAGACTGGGGGTTGCCGCTGCGCGAAGTGTGCGCCTCCAGTTTGAACAGCGCGCGCAGATCCAGACCCTAGAGTCCATCTATGATGAGGCTGCCGCCATGGCGCCGCGCTGAGGCCGCCTGCCTTCGATCTATCGAGCCCTCAAGCCCTCAAGCCCTCAAGCGATCAGATCCTCCACCACTTTTCCGTGGACATCAGTCAGGCGGAAGTCTCGGCCGGCGTAGCGGTAGGTGAATTTTTCATGGTCAAAGCCTAGGAGTTTGAGCAGGGTAGCGTGCAGGTCATGAACATGAACGGGGTCTTTCACCGCGCGGAAGCCGAATTCATCCGTCGCGCCATGCACATGCCCACCGCGGGCTCCACCGCCCGCCAGCCACATGCTGAAGCCGTAGTGATTGTGGTCGCGCCCATTGACTTTTCCAGCATTGGCCCCCGCCTGAGGGAGTTCCACCACCGGGGTTCGTCCGAATTCCCCGCCCCACATTACCAGCGTCTCATCCAGCATGCCCCGTTGTTTCAGATCGGTGAGCAGGGCCGCTATGGCCTGATCACTGTCCAGCGCTAGCCGACGGTGATTCACTTCGATGTCGTCGTGGTTATCCCATGGCTGGCCTTCACCGTGCCAGAGTTGGACAAAGCGCACCCCGCGCTCCACCAGCCGTCGGGCGATCAGCATTTGCCTGCCTTGCTGGGTGTCTCCGTACATCTGGCGTATGGATTCCGGCTCCCGCTTCAGGTCAAAGGCATCGGAAGCATCGATCTGCATCCGGTAAGCCAGTTCAAACGACTGGACCCGCGCTTCCATTTGCGCATCTGCGCCTCTGGCGGCTTCATAGCTGCGGTTCATTTCCTGTAATAAATCCAGCTGTCGCCGCTGCTCGCGCAGTGGCAGGCCTTTGTTGCGGATGTTCTCCACCAGCTTCTCGAGTTCGCGGTGCTGCGTATCTATATAAGTACCCTGGAAGCTGCCTGGCAGGAATCCGCTTTGCCAGTTTTGGCTCTCCTGAATGGGATAGCCGCCAGGGCACATGGAGATAAATCCTGGCAGATTTTCATTGAGCGTACCCAGCCCGTAGGTCACCCATGAGCCCATGCTGGGACGGATCAGGCGGGCCTCACCACAGTTCATCAAAAGCAGGGACGGTTCATGATTTGGAACGTCTGCGTGCATGGACCTGATCACACAGATATCATCTGCGCAGCCGGCTGTTTTCTGGAAAAGTTCACTGACTTCCAGTCCGCTCTGCCCGTATTTTTTGAATGAAAACGGTGACTTCATCAACGCGCCTGTTTTTCGCTCAGTGGCCAGATACTCACCCGGCAGAGGCTTGCCGTCATGCTTATCCAGAGCCGGCTTGGGGTCCCATGTATCCACCTGTGACGGCCCGCCATTGGCGAAGATATGGATAACGTGCTTCGCCTTGCCTCCGAACTGCGGGGCCCTGGCTGACAGCGGATTTTCCCCCGCGCTAGCACTGGAGGGCAACAGCGTCTGCATGGCAGCAGCGCCCAGCCCCATGCCGCAGCGGCGCAGGAAGTCCCTGCGTGAGCAAAACAGGTGCGAGTGGTCAGGGGCGTGGTGCCTAGAAGGAGACATGGGCATGTTACAATGTGTCACACTATACGTCCGCCGAATCACGGTTTTACCGCTTTCACGGAAATTCCTCATTATGGCTACTTTGGCTGGCAAATGGCCGAATTTCCACTTTCACTTCGCTGGCGCCTCACCGAGTCACCACGCCATCCGAATACTATATGGCTGAACCTATCCAACCTGCCCAGATCGACGAAATGCCGGTCGTTCCTTATGCTAACGTCCGTGATTCGTTACGGACAGGCGATATAGTGTTCTGCTCCGGCACCTACTTTTTCAGCAATATGATCCGGTGGTTCACGAAATCATGCTGGAGTCATGTGGGGATGATTTACCGGGACGATAATCTGGAGCGGGTGTTTGTGCTGGAAAGTGAAACCCTGATCGGCGTCAGGATAGCGCCCCTTTCGAAGTATCTCCGGGACTACCACGGAAAAAACAAACCCTACCACGGCAGGATCGTAGTGGCGAGGGTCACTCCTGGACCCACAGAAAATGAAATGAAATCAGCCATCAGCTTCGGGATGGATGAACTGACAAAGCCCTATGACAACATGGAGATCCTGCGCATCGCCATCCGGATCCTCTTCCGCATAGGGCGGCGGAACCGGGACAGGAAGTACATATGCTCGGAGTTGGTGTATGAATGCTTCCGAAAGGCCGGAGTCTGGTTCAAATTTCAAAAGCGTTCGATCAGCCCGGATGACATCTGGAAAGATGGCCGGGTTTATCCTCAATGCCGGATATTCTAGGTGATGGAGGGCGGACCAGAGGAGGGGAGGTTACAGGAAACGCCCGGGGCGGGGTGGGCCGTGACGGCGCCTAAAAGAATCGCCGATTTGCCAACCGCGGAACGTCCCCGGGAAAAAATGCTGGCACGCGGCTGTGGATCCCTGACGGATGCCGAGTTGCTGGCGATCTTTTTTGGGAGCGGGACCCGCGGGCTCAGTGCGGTCGATCTCGGACGGTTGTTCATGGAAAAATACCGGACGCTCAACGCCCTGAGCCGACTGACTTTTGAGGAACTGGTGCAACAGAAAGGGATCGGCGAGGCCAAAGCCCTGCATCTGGCGGCAGCGTTTGAACTAGGGCGGCGGCTCGCCCGGGAGGAAGGAAACCGCACCCCTATGGATAACTCCAGTGCGCTTCTCTCGCTATTGGGGGCGGAAATGCGTCAGGAGCCGGTGGAGGTTTTGAAGGTGGTGATCTTGAACACGCGGCTGGCAGTTCTGGGGGTGGAATTGATCAGCCGAGGCAGTCTGACCGAGACCATCGCAACGCCGCGGGAGATTCTGCATCCCGTCATCCTTCGGAGAGGCTATGGTTTTGCCGTGGTGCATAATCATCCATCCGGTGATCCCTCCCCCAGTAATGCTGACCGGCAATTCACCTCCCGGCTGCGCTCGGCCGCGGACGTGCTCCAGGTCCGGTTTTTGGACCACCTCATTATTGGAGAAGCCTCAGAACACCATCCTGCCTATTTCAGTTTCCGGGAATCAGGGTTGCTCTAGCCAGCAGACCGGTGAAGTCACTTGTGCATTTTCAGCCACTAGGCGACAAACCACATCGCGCCGCAGCGTAATGAACCAGCTGTTTCCATCCACCACACCAACGGCCAGAGCCTGACCTATTCACCTATTTACCATCCAGATATGACCGAACTCAACATTCCTCAAGCAAACGAAGTCAAGGACGACCGTGAAGTCGTGCAGCAATTGAATGCCGTCTATGTGCGGATGAAAGCGGAGGTCGGCCAGGTCATCGTAGGGCAAACAAAAGTGGTGGAACAGATGCTCATTGCGATTTTTTGTCGTGGGCACGCGCTGCTGGAAGGTGTGCCCGGTCTGGCCAAGACCCTGCTGGTCTCAACCGTCAGCCGGGTTCTGGACTTGGGATTCAAGCGCATCCAATTCACTCCGGACCTCATGCCCGCAGACATTACCGGCACTGATATCCTAGAGATCGATCAGGCCACCGGTAAGCGGAACTTCCGGTTCGTCCACGGCCCGCTTTTCACTAACATGCTGCTGGCAGATGAGATAAACAGAACGCCCCCCAAGACTCAAGCAGCCCTCCTAGAGGCCATGCAGGAGCGCCAGGTCACAGCAGGCGAAACGACCTTCGAGCTTCCCGATCCGTTTTTCGTTCTCGCCACGCAGAATCCCATCGAGCAGGAGGGAACCTTCCCGCTGCCCGAGGCCCAGCTGGACCGGTTCATGTTCAACATACTGGTCGGCTACCCCACTGCAGAAGAAGAGAGCCGCATCATTAAGCAGGTGACGGGCATAGCCAAGCCTACCGTGAGCAAGCTGCTGGATGGCAAAACCGTGATCGAGCTGCAGAATGTGGTAAAGCGCGTCCCGGTGGCGGACCATGTGGTGGACTATGCCGCTGGCCTAGTCAGAGCGACAAGGCCAAAGGAAAAAGAGGCCCCCGCATTTGTGAAGGAAATGGTGGGCTGGGGAGCCGGACCACGTGCCGGAATCTACCTCATAACAGCAGCAAAAGCGCGCGCCATCCTGCAAGGCCGCTACCATGCGACGACAGCGGATGTCCAGCATGTCGCCCTTCCGGTCCTGCGGCACCGCATCCAGACGACGTTCAATGCCGAAGCCGCCGGTGTGAAGCCCGATCAGATAGTGAAGATGCTGCTGGAGCACTTCAAGCCGAAGGCAGAGCTGGAAGTGTAAAAGTGAATGCACAACCCGCTGGAATTCCCTGAGAAATTCAAATAGGAGGAGGTGTCGGTGACGCCTGTGTGGGTCCCGTTCATTCACCCGCCTCCATGCCATCTATCCTCCAGCCATTTCCCTCTCAGTCCTCCGCCTCCTGGCGGGGCGGCGTGCAGGCCGCAGGGATCATCACGGTAGATCCTGATGTTGAGGTTCTGCCAGAACAAAAAGAGGAGGACAGGCTGGATCAGCCATGGAATGTCATTATTTTCAATGATCCTGTAAACCTCATGAGCTTTGTCAGCATGATCATTCAGAGAGTGTTCGGTTATTCCAGGGCCAAGGCAGAGGAAATGATGCTGGCAGTACACCGGAAGGGGAAGTGCATCGTCTGGACCGGGCTGCGCGAGCCCGCAGAAATGTACGTGCAGCAACTCCAGAGCTGGCAACTTCTGGTATCCATGCAGAAAGCTGAATAACCCAGACATGAAAGCACAACTCAACGCCAAGCGGGACGTAAAGCTGACAGGCATAAACGAATGGCAGCTCAAGGTGCTCCGCCACATTCCCATTCTGGCAGACCCCTCCGGTCACGCAGCGGCGGAAAAACGTCTCTTCCCCGACCCTGTCACCGGCCCGGATGCAGAGCCGGAAGACCGCGAACAATGGGAAGAATGGGTAATACCCGAACACCGGCGGCTCTATGATGATGCGCTGGAACGCGTGGCGGCAGATGTGGCCACCGCGACTGAAGAAATCAGACGCCAGCGCCGGAGAAGGGATCAACCGGACCTCCCCCCCCCGTCACCCATTCATACTGGCAAATTTCAGCTGACCATACCCGCCGGAAACGTGGACCATTGGTACCGCGCCATGAATCAGGCCCGGCTCGTCATGAGTGAACGCTACGGCATCGACAGCGAAGGCGATTCCGATGTGCTCCTCGAACGGATGATCGCCGCAGACACCGTAGACCGACTGTTCGAATACGAATTGTTCACCTCATTCCAGCAATGGCTGGTGGTCTACGTTATGAGTGAATGAGTGGGGTAATTTATGCGGCATCGGTGGCGAGGCGACCAAGCCTGCCTGAAGAAATATAGCGGGCTGAATATAACTCAAGTAAGTGTGGGAAATTTTCAAATGCTGCTGGCACGCCCCAACTAGTTTCAGGTTCCTCTAGCAGGGAAAACAGCATTGGAACCGAGCCGAATTTCTTACTAAAGGACAGGCCATTGGTATGGACTCTGCGACGGAGCCCCGGACATCCAAGCATGGCTTGAAGCACGATGCGATGTGCTCACGCTCGATTTTTATCACCTCA
>JAYVJI010000715.1:0-8178 GCA_043769435.1 Verrucomicrobiota bacterium | reverse complement strand
TGCCGCGGTGTGGGATGACGTAAATCAGGATGGCCTGCCGGATCTATATGTGGCGAATGACTTTGGCCGGAATAATCTATATATTCAGCGGAAGCAGGGCGGGAAGCTGTCCTTCGAGGACAGCACCGACCAGGCAGGTCTCAAGGACGGCGCCTTCGGCATGAGCGCGTCGACGGCGGACTTCAACCGTGACGGCTGGATAGACCTGCACCTCGGGGCCATGTGGTCCTCCGCCGGCAGCCGCATCACCACCCAGGATCGCTTCCGTCCGGAGTTGTCAGAGGAGCTGCGGGGCCGCTTCCGGCGGTTGGCCCGGGGGAACTCACTATTTGCCAACACTGGAAAAAAAGAGACTTCCTTCACGGACGTGAGTGCGGCGGCGGGCATCATGATCGGACGCTGGAGCTGGGCTTCCATGTTCTCCGACATCGACAGCGATGGCTGGCCGGACTTGCTGGTGGCCAATGGATTCGTGACCGGCGAAATACCGGACGACTTGTGAAGCGTTTTCTGGAGGCAGGTTGTCTCCAACTCCCCGCTGCAACCAGATGCAGCAGCGCTGGATAAAAACAGCCCTTACCGTGCGGCCATCCGCCGGGTAGATGAACTCATAGACCGGGGAAACTCGCTCTCGGGCAGCGAGGCCAACTGCGCTTTTTTGAACAACCGGGACGGCACCTTTGCTACAGTTTCCGCCATCAGCGGGTTTGATTTTACAGATGATGCCCGCTCGCTGGGCATGGTGGACTGGGATGCAGACGGAGACCAGGACATATTTTTAATGAACCGCACGGCGCCTGCCCTCCGCTATCTCAGAAACGACAGCCCGCGCACGAACAGCGTCTTCATGCTCAGGCTGGAGGGGACGACTGCGAACCGGGATGCCGTGGGAGCCAGGGTCGAGGTCACACTCAAGGATGATCCTTCCCGGCCGGTCGTGCGCACAGTCAAGTGCGGTGAGGGATTTCTGGGCCAGAGCAGCCGCTGGCTGCACTTTGGCCTGGGAATAGACGCGACGATCCAGATGGTGAAAGTCACGTGGCCCGGTGGAAAGGTGGAAACGATCGACGGCTGCAAGGCGGGAACGGCCTGCGCCTTCATAGAGGGCGGGCTCTTTCCTGAGGTTTTCCAGATTCAGGCTTCAAAGAATCAGCCGCCGGCGGCGGCTCCGCTCGCTCCGCAGAAGGCGGAACTGAACGGCCCCGTGGCCCTGCATGAGCCCATCCCGTTCCCGCCGCTTCCCGCACTGACGCAGGAAGGAAAGCCGTGGGCCGTAGAGGACACGGGCGGGCCGCTGCTTATCAATGTGTGGGCATCATGGTGCCCTGACTGCGTGGGTGAACTGGGCGCATGGCGGGAGGCCGCCGGAGAGTTCAAGTCCGCCGGGTTGAGCCTAGCGCTGCTCTCCGCAGATGGGCGTGACACGTTACACGATACCAGGTCCACCGATGCCTGGCCGTGGCTGAAAAAGAACAACATCCCTTTCCCCTCAGGCGCGCTCACAGATGAGGCCTTCCGCCGCATCAACCTCGCTCACCGCACGGCGTTTGGGGCCATAGTGAGCCTGCCCGTGCCCACGTCCCTGCTGCTGGACGGGCAGGGCAACATCGCCGCAGTTTACCGTGGGCCGGTCGCTCCGGCGCGGATCATGGCAGATGTCAGGGCGCTCAAGGATCCGCAGCGCAAAATGGGAACGCTACCCTTCCCTGGCCGGTGGCATCAGGCCCCGGACTCTGCTGACCCGTCACTGCCGCTAACAGATCTTGTCGCTAACGGATTTCTGGAGGAAGCGCTCGGCTATTTCAAGCGCCGCAGCGATCTCGTGCTTCACAGAAACTTCGTGGACATGGCGGGGGGCCTAGCTACGCAGTGTCAGGCGGCAGGCCGGTATGAGGAAGCTATCAGCCTCAACGGGGCCGCGTTGCAAAAGAGCGCGGAGAATGTGGCTGTCCTGAACAACCTGGCATGGCTGCTGTGTTCTGTGCCTGACCCCGCGCTCCGGAATCCAGGGAAGGCGCTGACACTGGCGGCACAGGCAGCGGCGCTGACGAAGCGTCAGGATGCTGCCATCCTGGATACGCTGGCCAGCGCGCAGGCAGCGGCCGGCGACCGGAAAGCTGCGGCGGCGACGGCCGCCGAAGCGCTGGCCATAGCCACAGCACGCGGCCCCAAGTCGCTGATCCCGGGCCTGGAGAAAGCCTTGAGAGAATACCGGGCACGTTGAGCCGCAGCGTGGGCTCAGCTACCGCCGGGCAGGCCTTTGTATGCCCCGAAGTCGTTGAAGAAGTATTTCTTAGCAAGCCGGTAGGCCCAGTGCTTTTCAGGAATTTCCTCTCCTGGAACATGCTGGCTGACGCGCGGCTGCATGGACTCCAGCTCAGCCATGGCGGTGAGGCGCTGGGTGGTATCGCTAGCACCGTGACGCAGGGCCAGTTCCCGGACGATGTCAGGCCGCTCCAGGACAATGCACCCCCGGGTGTGCCTAGCGGAGGTCTTCCGGAAATCATCAAGGAAGGCGCTTTTGGTCAGGGTCTCATAGATGCCGCGGTCATCCCGGATGTTATCCGTGGCGAACTGAATGATAGGGCACGGCTCCACGGCACCGCCCGGGCTGACGTGGTGGCTGATGCCGGTGGACATGGGGCAGAGGGCCTGTCCGCGGTGATCATAATAGGCATCAATGAGCGCGATGGGAAGCCTGGCGCGCATGTCCACCACGAACCGCCTGACCTGCGTGATCTGGTCGGGGCGCAGCGCCAGTTCTGCGGAGATTTTCGGACCGACGGGGCGGTAGGTGTGGTACCATGCGTAGTGAACGCCCCAGCCGATCAGCCTGCGCAGCCACGCCTCTGTCAGAAGGTCGTTGATGTTTGTCTGGCAAAGGCTGGTGGCGACACCTGTTAGGAGCCGTTGGTCAAGGCAGTTCCGCAGGCCACGCAGGGTGCGGTTCAACACATCCTTATTCCCCCGGCGGAGATCGCTGATTTCCCCGGTGCCCTCTATGCTGACCAGGGGCGTGGCATTTCCCAGCTGGCGCAAGGTGCGGGCCGCCTTTTCGGTGATGAGCTGGCCGTTCGTAAAAATCTGAAAATAGCAGTCAGGATGCTGGGCGAGGAAGTCGTACAAACCGGGATGCATAAAGGGCTCCCCGCCGAGGATGCCGAAGAAGCTGTTTCCATGAGCGCGGGCGTCATTCACGAGCCGGTTTAGTTCATCCAGCGGGATGGCATTCCGCGGGGCCTCCACATCCACCCAGCAGCCCTGGCAGCGGAGATTGCAACTGTTCAGAATACTAACATAGAGGAAAGGCGGAAACACGATGCCCTGCTTCAGCCTCTTCTTAAAAAGCATGACTGACCGCGCCCCTTTAAAACCGAAGTTCCATGCCAGCTTCCAGAGCAGGCGCGGATCGACAGTGGACAGGATGCGGGTGGTGAGCTGCGGAACCATCATACAGCCAATAACGGGCGCAGGAACTGCTTCTTGCAAGGCCTCACTCCGGCAGTGCTGCGGGCGCTCTGGTTTCCTGTTCGTAGTCGCCCTTTCTGCCGCTGGCAAGCATTCTCCGCAAGTCGGCGTGGGTGTCCGCCATGTTTTCTGCCGCAAGGAGGCGCGCGATCACGCGCCGGTCATACAATGAAAGTAGTGGACTGCCGGCATGGTCCCGCCAGTCCATCTGCCACGGCGTGACCGGGCGGGGCGAGGCCTCGCGCAGTTTTTGCAGAATGAAGTATCCCGCAGGATCCGTGTCACCAAAGTGATAGTGCGGCAGAGCAGCAGGAAGCCCAACCAGCAATCGCGTCACGGCGGTAGTGGGGAATGAAGTGGCGACTACGAGCCTGTCCGCAGCGGCATTGGCTGTGACGAAATGACGGAAGGTGGTCTTGGTGTTTTCGACGGTTAACAATTGCGAGGCTGTGGTGGTCAGGAGCCGGGCGCGCTCGAGATCGGCAGCGGTGACGGCACACTGATGCGCGAGATGGGTGACCGCCTGGGTCTCACCGCCAGGGAAGTGCAACTCCAGCGGGCCATGAAATGTTAGCAGACTGTTCGCCGTGATGATGCCCAGAGCCTCTAGGGAAGTGTTCCGCTGGAAGAACAGCGTCAGGGCTGACCGCGCGGCATGTTGATAGCGCTCCAGTGCTTTGCTGTCAAAGCCCAGAGCGATACTGGCACTGCGGACGAGCGTGTGCGGCGGCCACTCGCGCGCGGTCAGGCTGCGGGTCAGGGAGAGCAGCGCGTCGAGGGCTTCCGGCTGGAGCCTGCGGAATGGCCGGAGCGACTTACCTTTTTCAAATGTCAGGATGATAGCCTGACAAAGCTGCTGCCAGAGATCTGGGTAGAGCGGATGCGAAGCATCAAGGTGGCGGCAGAGAATGTCTATGGACCGCTGCAACAGGGCCGCAGGGGCGACCGCGTGGAACAGCCCGCACAGCCACAACTCATGGGCTACCGGCACGCGGATGCGCTGGATGTGCCTGCGGTAGGTGTGCCGCTTCAGCACCAGGCGGCCCCCGGCCTCCAGCGCCGCAGCTTCCCTAGCCGCATGTGCCCGGTCTTCCGCAGAACGCAGCCCCGCTGCATCCAGCAGGTCCTCCCAGTCGCGGGAAAAGGCGCTGCTGCTCAGATCCGTGCGGGTGCCGCGGGCATGCTGCCACTGGCGGTGTAGTTCTTCCAGCCAGCGCGGTGGTTTCATGTTAGGAAAGGAGTCGGACAGAACAGCGGGGAACGATCGTCAGGGGGGCCTCTCAGATGCCGGCTATAGCTTCCTGAAGCCGGTCCCGGTCCACCCGGATCACCCAGTTCTCAATGCCGGTGATGGTATCCCGGTCCCACGTGCGCTCGACGCGGCATTGCACGATGGTATCAGCATGGCCGGCCATGGTGGGCAGGCGGTCTTCAGGAAATGCCATGACGAGCTGCAGCCCGAAGTTCCGCGCTAGGGCGAGGCAGTCATCGATGCGGTCGCCGGAGAGCTTGGAGAAGGCTTCGTCCATCACGACGAGGCCCAGATTACTCTGCGGCAGGCGGTGCCCCTGATCATAGACCCTGCGAAAAGCGGCTAGGGTGGCCACAAAAAACGGCACCTGATTCTCTCCACCGCTCTGCTTTTTTGCGATGCGGTCTAGGTCCGCTGCGGCGGACTCTCCACGGCCTGCGTGGTGGGCCATCATGCGCCAGCGGTGGTAGAACCGGTAGTCCAGCGCCCGCTGGGCGCGGGTGTCGAGCCCCTGATCCGCAGCTTCGATGGCGGTCATCAACTCCTGCTTGGCGCGCTCGATTTCCTCCCGTGCCGCGCTGTTGAAAAGATCCATGCCCTCGCCGCTGGGCAGGCCTTTTTCCACCAGCGTCCAGATGGCTGTATGCGCGCGGTCTGCCGTACTGCTGATTTGATAGCGCCAGCCGCCGATCTCACAATCCATGGCCCGGTTCAGCTCACGCTTGGTGCGGTCCGCCTCGTCGAGCTTTTCCCTGATCACATCCAGCACCTGATGCTGGAGGCGCTCTTCCCACTCGCGCCTGGCCTTGTCTGCTTCGAGACGGAACCTCGGCAGCTCCTGCTCCTCCAGCTCGCGGAGGCGCTGGTCGTAGCGGTCATTGGAAGCCTCGCTGATGTCGAAGGCGTCCGTCAGTTCTGGATGAGCTTCCAGCATGGCACGGCGTTCCTCATCACGCTTCCGCTGATAGTTCCCGGTCTCTGTGGTGCGCTGGCGGGCCAGCTCACTGGCCATGTCTATACGCTGCCGCCATGTGCCGGCCTGACGCGTGGCGGCGGCGAGCCGGTCCTCGATTTCCCGGTCAAGGATCCCGGTCAATCTGGTCCGGCTGGCCTGCCGAGAGATGCGCAGCGATTTTTCCTGCTCGCTGAATGTGGCCACCGCATCTGTTAGGTCCTGCTTTTCCTTATCGGCGCGGGACACCCTCTCATCAGCGCGTGCACCGCGCTCGGTGGCGCTGGTGACTTCCGTCTGGAGCTGGCGCATTTTTTTCACAGCGGCCTCCCGCTCCGGCGTAGCGAGGAGTAGGATGGTTTCCTCCAGCGAAGCAACCTCGCGTTCTGTCTCCGCGAGGCGGCGGAGATCATTGCTGCCCTGAGGCGCTGTGAAATCATTCAGGCACCAGTCCCTGCCCTTGTGCAGCCATGAGTTCCAGTCATCGCGCTGCCGCCTTTGTTCTGTTAGGGAAGCGGTGAGGCCGGCCAGTTCCGTTTCCCGGGCCTCGCGAAGGCGGCGCAGGCCATTTTCTCCGAGCGTTAGTTCCCGCGCCGGCACTAGCCTGAGGCGGCGTGGCGGATCCTTGAGCCATCCGTCGCTGGAAAGCGCACGCGCATGTTTTTCCATATCGGCCGTGGACTTGACCGGGACCACGTCGCCCAGGCGGAGGTCCAGCAGGGCCGAGGCACCGGGGTGGGCGGTTTCGATGAACTGCCGCAGTGATCCGCGGAGCGTGGCGCTGCTTAGTTTTTGCAGCTCGTCTGGATGCAGCAGTGGTTCCTCGGGACTGGTGATGCGCTGCGCCGTCTGCCATGCGCCCGCGTAGTCCTCCACGAGAATGGCCTGCCGGTCTGCGGCGAGCAGCGACTCCAGCAGCGGCCACCACTTTTCGCCCTGCGGGGTGACCTCCACCACGCGTCCCAGCGCCACGGCGTGGTGGCCGCGCGCGCGCAGCGCATCCAGAAGAGGAGAGGGCGCGGACCTGCCTTCAAGGTAGTTTGCCAGATCCTCCTGGACTTGCTTTTCGCGCTTCTCCTGTATGCGGATGGATTCCTGCAACCCGCGGACTTCCTCCCCTCCACGCTGTAGCAACTCATCTGCCAGACGGGGCAGCCTGGTGGAGGCTACCTCCACTGCGGCCATGATGTCATTCCCTTTCAAAATCCTGAAATCGCCATCCGTTTCCGTGGGGACTTTTATGCCCAGAGTCTCACCGTGACGCAGCCACTGCTGCCAGTTTTTGGAGCGGGCGTAGAGAAAGTCCCGCGCGAGCTGATGCAGGTTTTTCAATCGCTTGAGCTCAGTGCGTCCGGCTTCTAGTTTTTGCTTTGATTCATCAAGCCGGGAGGTGCCGTCGTCCTTGAAAACTTCCCGCTGCACCTCGTCGAGCATACGCTGCAGTTCATGCCGTTCCACCACGGCCGCCTCCCGCGCGGTGATGTTAGCTTCATGCTCCAGCTGGAGTGCTTCCAGCCGGTTCACCCTAGCATAGAGCGCCTCAGCGCTCTCTTCATGGGCTAGGGCATCGCTCAGGTGCAGCCAGAGCAGAGACTCCCGTCGGGATTTTTCCGTCGAGGCATGATGCGTGCTGATGCTGGTCAGGCGCTCCAGTTGCCCCGTCATTTTTTCAAGGCGTTCCTGAGCGCGGCGGTGCGCATCCACACTGGCCTTGACCGCCTTCACATCAGGCAGAGACGGCTCCAGGAGAAAGTCCCGGATGAAGCGCTCGAAGTTCTCCACCGGTTGGAAGGCCATGGCGCTGGGCAGCGTCTTATTCATCTCCGCGCGGCCAAACCCGAGGTGTGTCCGCAGCGCCATTTCATCAAGGTAGGTCTGTTGCCGGTCCCAGATATCAGCGCCGGCGTCCCGCTTCCAGCGCACCCGGAATTCATCCTCCGGCAGGAAGGACATGGGTCCGTCTCCGCCGGCGTCACTTGTTAGAAAATCCACTTCCTCTACACGCCGGGGCACACAGAACCACGCAGTCCGCGGCCGGGCGGTGGGACTGTCGTATTCGATCCGGGCTCCCCACGTCTCCCTGCGGATGGATCCATCTGGCCCCGCAGGCCATGAGAACTCCAGCGCGGCAAGGGTCACTCCTGAGGGCCGAAGGTAGCGTTCCTGGCCGTCGCGGCCCACAGTGTTAGTATCGCACAGGCAATACCCGCGCAGCGTGCGCCCGCTGCCTGCGCCGGCGGCGGCTTTATTGAAACGGCTCGTCTGTTCACCCAGCATAACGAACTGGATGAGGTCCAGCAGTGCGCTCTTCCCGGAACCATTCGCCCCGGTGATGAGGGTGAGCCCAGTCACGTCGATAAACTGGCGGTAGCCGTACCAGTTCACGGCCAGAATGCGGCTGAGGGTCGCCCGGGGAGTCATGGCCAGCGCTACTTCCTCCCCATTTCACGGGCCCGCTCAGCTGAGGCATGGACCGCCTCGATGAGGGCTGACCGCAGGCCCTTGG
>JAYVJI010000714.1:0-12852 GCA_043769435.1 Verrucomicrobiota bacterium | reverse complement strand
CGGCGGCTGAGAACGCAAAGCGCTAGGTCGGTGAGGGTGAATTCCAGGGCGGCTATGTGGAGGCCGGTGCCGCCCAGTCGGCTGAGCTGACCGTGCACTGAATGATGTGTTAGTGGTTGGTTGGCCGCGGGCTGTAGCGGCATGGCGCTTTCCACCCGCAAGCCACGCGTGGTCTCCTCTATCAGCAGCGGTTGCCCTGCAGTGCCGCTGAGCCTCAGGTGCAGTGGCCGCGTGTGCCGGATAGCCGGTTCACCAGCAAAGCTGGACCGAAGACGCCGGTCCAGCGCGGGATCACTGGTCTTCCAAACTCTGTCGCCGATGGTGACGCGCCGCGCATCAATCTTGCCGCGTTGGAACGTGAGGCGGCGGCCCTCAACTGCGAAGACAAAGCCACCCTGCTCATCATTGGTATCGCCGCCGGTGTCGATGACCACCCCGTCGCCGGCCTTGAGGTCCGCACCAGCGGCGTCCAGCTCGATCCAGTCACGCCCGGTATCCACCACACGACCGGCCAGTGGTCCGCGCTTCTTACCATACCGCGCACCTACCAGCTGCTGATGATCCACGCCATGCATCCAGCCTGTGAAGAGCCCGCGGCTGAAGGTCATCTCCATGGCGTAGCGGTCTGAGGCGGTCGTGGGGGACTCCGTGCCGGCGAGCGCGCCATCAATGGCCTTTCGATAGACCCGCGTGACGGCGGCCACGTATTCCGGAGATTTTAAGCGGCCCTCTATTTTGAAACTGGTGACGCCGAGTTCCAGCAGCCGAGGGATTTCCTCCACAGCAGAAAGATCCTGAGGAGAAAGCAGGTAGCGGCGGTCACCGAGATCACATTCCTCTCCATCCACCAGCATGGTGTAGGGCATGCGGCAAGCCTGGGCACATTCGCCCCTGTTAGCGCTGCGCTGGCCCAGGCTCTCACTAGTCAGGCACTGGCCGCTGTAGGCCACGCACAGAGCGCCATGGACAAAGACTTCCAGTGGCACGGGCTGATTTTTGAAGCGCTCCAGTTCCCGCAGCGAAAGCTCACGTGCTAGGACCGCGCGGTGTAGGCCCAGCTCCGCCAGCGCTGCTAGGCATTCCGGGGAAGTGATAGTCATCTGGGTGCTGGCGTGCAGTTCCAGCGACGGCGCTATCGCCCTGACCATCCGCGCCAGTCCTATGTCCTGCACGATCACAGCATCCACTCTGGCCGCAGCCATCCACCGCAGTTGTTCTGCGGCGGCTTCTAGTTCACTAGTGAAGACCAGAGTATTCATAGCCACGAATCCCCGCACGCCATGGCGGTGCAGCCACGTCATCAACTCCGGGAGTTCCTCTGCGGTGAAATTGTCTGCGCGCAGCCGGGCATTGAAACGCGGCAGCCCGAAGTAAATGGCATCGGCTCCGTTGGCCACTGCCGCGCGGGCACACTCCCAGTTCCCGGCGGGCGAGAGTAGTTCAGTTGGCATAGTGGTGGCGGAGTGAATTCATGGCGGAGCGTCTACCCCGGCCCGCAGGATGACCACGGGAAATTTACGCCATATTCCAGGGCGCGTTTAAAACAATCTGTTGGCCCCCTGGCGGCAGCACGCAAAATCTCATTATGAATGCCGGCTGGAATATGGTTTTTATGCATTTGGCATGAACTGTGCTTGAAATGTCTGTGCTCCATCATCAGAGCAAGTTTGCGCATGTCCATCCACGTCGCCCTCCATCACGTCACTTCTTATCGCTACGATCGCCCGGTGGCGCTCGGGCCTCAGATTATCCGCCTGAGACCGGCTCCCCACTGTCGCACAAAGATTCTCAGTTACTCATTGAAGGTCACTCCTAGCGAGCACTTTTTAAACTGGCAGCAGGATCCACAGGCTAACTTCATGGCGAGGCTGGTGATCCCGGAGAGGACCCGGGCCTTTCGCGTGGAGGTGGATCTGGTGGCGGAGATGGCGGTGTATAACCCCTTCGATTTCTTTCTCGAACCTGATGCGGAGCATGTGCCATTCCAGTATGACCCGGTGCTGGATCACGAGCTGGAGCCCTTTCAAAGCTGTGCCACGCTGACCCCGCACCTAGCGGAAATGGTGGCGGCGGTCCGCTGCGAGCTGCATTCCGGCACTGAAGAAAAGAAGCTGCGGACCATCGATTTTCTTGTTAGTGTGAATCAACGCATTTGGAAGTCAGTGCGCTACCTTGTGCGGCTGGAGCCGGGGGTGCAGACACCGGAGGAAACGCTGACGCTGGGCAGCGGCTCCTGCCGGGACTCCGCATGGCTCATGTGCCAGGTCCTGCGCCAGGCGGGTTTTGCCTCGCGGTTTGTTAGCGGCTATCTCATCCAGTTGAAGCCGGATATGAGATCGCTGGACGGTCCGTCCGGCGCGGAGCAGGACTTCACGGACCTCCATGCATGGTGCGAGGTGTATCTGCCCGGAGCAGGCTGGATCGGGCTTGACCCTACGTCCGGTTTGTTTGCCGGGGAAGGCCACATCCCGCTGGCCGCGACGCCGGATCCGCAAAGCGCGGCTGCCATTTCTGGCGGGGCCGAGGTCTGTGAGACGGAGTTCGACTTTGAGATGAACATCCAGCGTATCCACGAGTCTCCGCGGGTGACGTTTCCCTGCACAGACGAGCAGTGGGCAGCGATGGATGCTCTAGGACGGCGGATAGACATTGATCTGCAGACACGGGATGTGCGGCTGACAATGGGCGGTGAGCCCACGTTTGTCAGCATCGATGACCCTGACGCTGACGAGTGGAATACGGCGGCGGTGGGGCCAAAGAAGCTAGCGCTCTCCGGTGAGCTGATCCGGCGTCTAAGGACGCGGTTTGGCCCCGGCGGGCTGTTGCACCGCGGCATCGGGAAATGGTATCCCGGTGAGCAGTTGCCGCGCTGGGCGCTGGGTTGCTGGTGGCGAAAGGACGGCATCCCCATCTGGCGCGATGATACATTGTTGGCAGATGAGCGCGTGAACTACAGCCATGGTCCTGCGGAGGCTGAGCGGTTGATGGCGGAGATCGCCCGGCGGCTGGGGATCGATCCACGGCAAATGATCGCCGGCTACGAGGATATCTACTACTACCTCTGGCGGGAACGGCGGCTGCCGACAAATGTGGATCCGTTGAAGTCCAATCTGGAAAACAAACTGGAACGGGAACGTCTCCGGCAGTTGTTTACAGATGGATTATCAAAACAGACGGGCTGGGTGCTGCCGTTAAAAAAAGCAGGTGGCAACTGGATCAGCGGCTCGTGGTTCCTGCGTGGCGGCACGCTGTATCTCACTCCTGGAGACTCTCCCATGGGTCTCCGCCTGCCGCTGGATTCCCTGCCGTGGGCCAGACCCGAGGATTTCCCCTGCCAGCCCACTCCGGACCCCATGACTCCGGTCCCGCACTTGGCCCGGCTGCCGGGCGCGCTGCCGATGGTCCCAGCCGCAGTGCTCTCCTGGGCCGGAGACGAATATGGCCCTATCCGCGACCGCCAAGCCGGCGCGCCCCCCGCTCCTTTCCTAACATTTGACGGCAAATCTTATGCGCCGCTGCGTGACCGGCTCCCACAATTGTCCCCGGCCCCGGTACCGCAGTGCCCGCCGTCCCATGCGGAAGATTCCGCTGCCGTCGCCGCTGCCGCCAGCCGCGAACCAGGGCCCCAGGAGTCCGCAGGCTGGGTAGTGCGGACTGCCTTATGCGTGGAGCCCAGGGGAGGCCGCCTGCATGTTTTCATGCCCCCAGTGGACAACGCAGCCGACTACCTAGAACTGATCGCAGTGATCGAGGATGCCGCCCGAGAGACCGGTCTGCCAGTGACCATAGAAGGGGAATCACCGCCCTATGATCCCCGCCTGCGCGTGTTGAAAGTGACACCTGATCCGGGAGTGATCGAGGTGAATTTGCAGCCGGCAAGTTCCTGGAATGAACTTGTAGCCAACACCATGGGCCTCTATGAAGATGCGCGCCAGACCCGGCTGGGCACAGAAAAATTCATGCTTGATGGCCGGCACACCGGCACCGGCGGGGGAAATCACATCGTCATGGGAGGACAGACGCCGGCAGACTCTCCGTTGCTGCGACGCCCTGACCTTCTGAAATCCCTGTTAGGCTTTTGGCAAAACCATCCATCGCTGAGCTTTCTCTTCAGCGGACTTTTCATCGGCCCCACCAGCCAGCATCCGCGCATCGATGAGGCCCGGAATGACGCGCTCTATGAGCTGGAGATCGCCTTCCAGCAAATCCCGGATAAGGGCCCTGTAGCCCCCTGGCTGGTGGACCGGGTCTTCCGGAATCTGCTGGTGGATATGACGGGCAATACCCACCGGACGGAGTTCAGCATCGATAAACTCTTCTCCCCGGACAGCAGCAGCGGCAGACTGGGCCTGGTGGAATTGAGGTCATTTGAAATGCCGCCCCACGCCCACATGAGTCTGGCCCAGCATCTTTTGCTGCGCGCAGCCATCGCACGGTTCTGGGACGAACCCTATGCACCGGAGCGGCTCCAAAACTGGGGCACCAGCCTGCATGACCGCTGGATGCTTCCGCATTTTGTCCAAGAGGATTTCCGGGACGTGCTGGAGAGCTTCGCCGGGGCGGACTATGACTTTGATCCCGCATGGTTCACTGCACATGAGGAATTCCGGTTCCCTAAAATAGGCAGCTTTGTGCAGCGCGGGGTGGAGGTGGAACTGAGGACTGCTCTGGAACCATGGCATGTGCTGGGAGAAGAGGTCACCCCGGAAGGGACTGCCCGCTATGTAGATACCTCGCTGGAAAGACTCCAGGTTAAGGTGCGTGGCCTCACGGGCTCACGGCACCACGTGCTCTGTAATGGGCGCGCCGTCCCGCTGCATCCCACTGGGGTGCCGGGGGAAGCGGTGGCCGGCATCCGCTACCGCGCGTGGCAGCCACCCAGCTGCCTGCAGCCCGGCATCCCCTCTCACGCACCTCTTGTCATTGATCTTTATGACGCCTGGAACCGCCGCAGCCTCGGCGGTGCGACCTATCATGTGGCACACCCGGGCGGCCTCAGCTATGCCACTTTTCCCGTTAATGCCTTCGAAGCAGAGAGCCGGAGACTCAGCCGCTTCACGCCTCACGGACACACGCCAGGCCTGTTCCTCCCCGCCATTCCGGCTTCTCGCAATACGGCGCTGCCCTATACCCTTGACCTGCGCCGCAGTGACTAGCCCGCTGGCACTGGACCTTATCCTGACATAACATAACTTGTCACTTGTCCTAGCAGAGCATAGCAGCAGCCGCAGGTCACAGGACATCCGTCCCCATGCTCTTTCCTGCGTTCCTGTTATTTGTTATTGGAGTTATTGGGGTCCGTTTGTCCCATTTGGAATCCTGGAGATGATATGAGGTAGAAAACAACCCTCCGCGCCGTCGCTTATTCTTGGCAGGCTTCAGCCTCACTCTCTCTACTTTTCTAAAACATTATGCGCTGGTCCATCTACCTCGGCCGCCCTCTGGGCATCCGGGTCTATCTGCATTTCACCTTTGTGCTTCTCATGGCGTTGCTCTGGTGGGCCTCATGGCGGGCGCATGGGAGTATTACTCTGCCGCTCTTTACACTGACCTGCTTTTTTTGCGTCCTTTTACATGAATACGGCCACGCGCTCATGGCGCGCCACTACGGCATCGGCACGCATGACATCACCCTGCTGCCCATCGGGGGTGTGGCGAGGCTGGAACGCATGCCCACCAAACCGAGTGAGGAATTGCTGGTCGCCCTAGCCGGTCCGGCTGTGAATGTTGCCATCGCGTTGCTGCTGGTGCCGGTCTGTCTCTTGCTGGGGCAGCCCGTGGTGCCTGATCTGAGTGCCTTTTTTGGCGGGCATTCCCAGCCCGGACTTGCGAGCATGCTCCTTTCATGGAACATCGTGATGATTCTCTTCAACATGATGCCGGCCTTTCCCATGGATGGCGGCCGCGTCCTCCGCGCCCTGCTCGCCATGCGCCTGCCGTATGACCGTGCCACGGCGGCAGCAGCAGCTGTGGGGCGCGCCATGGCGGTGGTCTTCGCCCTCTATGCCATTTTTTACAGCAGCAATCCGCTCCTCATCGTCATCGCCTTTTTCGTCTGGACCGGGGCGGGGACAGAGGCCGCTGCTGCCATCGAGCAAACCGCCATCGAAGGAGCTTCGGTGGCTGATGCGATGCTGGTGGAATTCACCAGTCTCCGCCCGGAGGACACCGCCGCTGATGCCGCCCGGCTCATCCTCCGGAGCTACCAGACAGATTTTCCGGTGTTGGAGAGCGGGCATGTCACCGGCGTCGTCACACGCAGCGCGGTGGTCACGGCGCTCGCCATTTCACCGGACCGCAGTGCTAGGGAAATGATGCTGCCGCTAGATGCCAGCTGCCTAGCTGGCGAAGTGCTGGAAGGAGTGATCCAGCGGATGCGCGAGCTGCAGCTCCCGCTCCTGCCCGTGTTGCGGAATGGCAGCCTGTGCGGCCTCGTCACTCCAGACAACACGGCGGAATTCATCGCCTTCCGCAGAGCCCTGCGTCTCCGGCTGGATGCCCTCGGGGCCAGCCATGGTTAGTAAATTTCCTGCCAAAGCGGCGCAATGAGCCTCCGCATAGGCATTGCCATTTTCACCCGGGCAGGTAAGTGAAAACCTATGGTCACTGTCGTTTGTCCCACCTGCTTTGAGGAATTCGATGTCATGCCCCCTTCGCTTAGCGAGCTGCCTGCAGAATGGGACTATGATTGCGAGGTCTGTTGCCGGCCCATGTTCATATCCTTTGAAGAGGATGATGAGTCCATGGAAGGCGTAAGCGCCTACGCCCGCGGCCTGGGGGAATAATTCCTAGCGGTGACGGCAGATACCAGCTGGGCTACAGCCGCTGTTTCCACCGCCGCGGCCTGGGATTTTCGGAGTGCTCGGTGATGCCGTAAACTATCTAGCTATCTAGCTATCTATTTATTTGGTAGTTAGTTAGTTAGTCACAACTGCCGCAGCAGGGCGAGCGCTTCCAAGAGGCGATCCTGGGGCGGGGTCTTTTCCCGGACGCGGGGAAATTTGCCGCCCATCATGATGTAGTCATTGTTCCGCAGCAGCATGATTTTGTGGTCGCGGATTTCCATGCTGGAACAGCCGGCGCGGTGGGCTTGGAGTTTTAGTTCTGTGCAGAGGAGGAGGGTTTCCACTTCCCGGGGAGGGCGGCCAAAGCGGTCCCTCCACTGAGCCGTCAGGGCCTGGAGTTCCTTTTGGCTGGTCAGCTCAGCCAGCTGCCGGTAGGCGGGGATGCGCTGGCTGGCTTCGCTGATGTAACTGGCAGGGATGTAGGCGGCGATTTTGCGATCCGGGGCGTTGTGGTATTCCGCTTCGTTGAAGGCGATGAAGTCGATGGCCACGGCAGTATCCACGCGGCTGGCGACACGCTTGCCCTGAAGCCGCGCCATGCTGGCCTTGAGCATCTGGCAGTAGAGATCAAATCCGACGGCGATGATGTGGCCACTTTGTTTGGTGCCGAGCAGGTTTCCCGCGCCCCGGATTTCGAGGTCGCGCATGGCGATCTTGAATCCGCTGCCCAGCGCGGTGTATTGCTTCATGGCATTGATACGCTTGCGCGCGTCGCCGCCGGTCATGTCACTGCGGGGGATCATTAAATAGGCATAAGCCTTGTGGCCGGCGCGTCCCACACGGCCCCG
Source organism: Verrucomicrobiota bacterium (assembly GCA_043769435.1). Classification (GTDB taxonomy): domain Bacteria; phylum Verrucomicrobiota; class Verrucomicrobiia; order Verrucomicrobiales; family V1-33; genus JAYVJI01. Next base: position 5,219 of record JAYVJI010000714.1, on the reverse strand, counting down.
GAGTTGATAGAGATCCGCCAGGCCAAAGAGGTCAGCGCGGTCGATGATGATGGTGTTAGCATTCGGAATGTCGATGCCGCTCTCGATGATGGTGGTGCAGACGAGGATGTCGATCTGGCCAGTGACGAACTGCTGCATGACGTCCTCCAGCTGATCCTCAGGCATCTGACCGTGGCCCACGCCGACTCTGGCTCCGGGTGGGCTGAGCGCGCGTATTTTCTCCGCGATGCGCTCGATGTTCCCCACGCGGTTGTGCAGGAAGAAGACTTGTCCGCGGCGTTTCAACTCGCGCTCGATGGCTTTTTTTATGACACGTTCATCATAGCCGCAGATGATCGTCTCCACCGGGGTGCGGTTCACCGGGGCGGTGTCGATGGTGCTCATGTCCCGTGCGCCCATGAGGGCAAGGTAGAGCGTGCGGGGGATGGGCGTGGCGCTGAGCGTCAGGACATCCACATCGCGGAAGAGTTCCTTGAATCGTTCCTTATGCTTCACTCCGAAGCGCTGCTCCTCATCGATGACGGCGAGTCCCAGCTGCTTGAAGGTGACGTCTTTGGAAATAAGCCGGTGCGTGCCGACGAGCACGTCCACATCTCCGCGCAGCAGGTCCTCCACTATCTTGCGGGCTTCTGCCGCCGTGCGGAATCTATTCAGAACCTCCACACGCACTGGGTAGTCCGAGAAGCGCTCGCGGAGGTTATGATAGTGCTGCTGGCTGAGTACGGTGGTGGGCGCCAGCATGGCGACCTGCCTGCCGCCCATCACCGCTTTGAAGGCCGCGCGGATGGCGACTTCAGTTTTGCCAAAACCCACATCCCCGCAAATGAGCCGGTCCATGGGCCGGGCGGCTTCCATGTCGCGCTTGGAATCTTCTATCGCCTTGAGTTGATCCACGGTCTCGCGGTAGAGAAAGCTTTCTTCAAACTCGCGCTGCCAGCGGTTGTCTTCCGGGCAGGCCCAGCCCCCGCCGGTCTGGCGCTCCGCCTGGATGGCCAGCAACGTTTCCGCGTACTCGAAAATGCTACGCTCGGTCTGCTTCCGCACCTTGCTCCACTTTCCGTCTCCCAGCGTGCTGAGTGCAGTCGTTTTCTTCCCCAAGCCGACGTAGCGGGTGATCATCCATGCCTGCGGGAGCGGCACATAGAGCTTAGCATGATCCGCATACTCTATGACCACGACGTCTTCTTCATTTCCGCCGATGCCTTCCTTCCGGATCAGGCCGCGATACCGTCCGATACCATACTCCTGATGCACTATGTAGTCGCCATCGGTGATGTCTGAGAGATCCAGAGGCGCGCGGCGGGTGCGCTGACGGCGTTGCGCGGTGATCAACCGGCGCGCGCGGCTTTGTTGATAGCGCCCGAAGACTTCGGCATCACAGAGCACCGCCAGCTTGGCGCCGGGCACGGTGAAGCCACAGGTGACCTGGCCGATGATCGCCTCCATGTGCTGAGACTCGATGCCTTCTGCGGCCATGAGTTCACGGAAGCGCTCGATCTCGCCTTCGTTATTGAAGAACATGGAAACGCGCCAGCCGTCAGCGTGCCAACTGGTGAGCATATTGGCAAAGGCCTGGCGCTTGCTCTGCTGGAGCACGAAATCACCGGCATCAAAGTTACCCACGGGCTCGCCATGGCAGGCGGTGTCGAAGTTCTCGATCCCGTCGCCGCTCTCAGGTGCGGTGCCGCTGCAGATCCAGACATCCGCGCGCGGGCAGCTTTCCAGTTCCACTGCTATGACCACATCCTCCTGGCCAATGCATTCCTCCAGCCGGCAATGTGCGGCCTCTGCGGCGTCATCGCCACTTGTTAGGAGAATAGTGCCATCAGTGACCCGGCCTGTGCTGACCTGGGTATCCGGGTCATATTGGCGAAGGCTTTCTACCTCCGTATCGAACAGCTCAGCCCGCATAGGCAGTGCGGCCTGCCAGGGATAGATGTCAAAAATACCGCCCCGGATGGCATACTGACCGCGCTCTGCGGCCTGCGGTGAGCGCTCATAGCCAGCCGCGTCCAGCTGCGCGGTGATGGATATCAGATCAATGGTGGCGCCGGCCTTCAGCAGAATGCAGGAAGCATTCAAAGCGTTAGGGCGAGGGACCATTTCATCCAGCGAGACCGCATTGAGCACGATGACTTCCACGCCCGGCGGCGCGGAGTCCAGCGACTGCAGCAAGGCGAGGCGCTCGGCATGGGACTCCTCATCCGGGAGGCCTCCGCCTTCGATGTTCATTTCCTCCCGCTCGGGGAAAAACGTGGCCTGGCCCCACCATGTAGCTATTTCGTGAGAAAGCGTTTCCTGGGCCTTGAGGTCACGCGCCAGCACCCAGACCCGCCGAGGCCCGGAGCCGAGGGAGGCGAGGACGGTGCCGATGCTGAAGGCGTGGGCCGCTTCGCTGACGTGCTCGAGCGCTACAGGCTTGCGCCGGGCCGGGCCTAACTTTGCGAGGCGTTTTTTGAATGCCGGCGTCTCTGCCACACAGTAGCAGAGTGCCCCGCCCGCAGAGGCGGAAACGGAACGCTTTTTAAGAGCGGCCTGACGGGTGGGCATTGCAGATCAGCCCTGGGCTTTGACCCAGCGCAGCAGCTGCTGATCATCGTCCCCCGCCGCCCAAACCGCGCGCAGGAAATCCGCAGGGTGGATCTTCAGAGAGTCCAGCAGCTCCCGGTCACCGCCACACCCATACATGATGTCCGGGTGGAGTTCACCGCGAAGCTTCGCCCGCGCCTTCACCACTGCGCGGGGGAGCCTGCGGATGCCCCCCAGCTCCTCATGCCCGAATGGCAGCGCATCAGGACTGAGCTGCGCGGTGGACAGCTGGCCGTGCTGGATGGTGTGAAAATAGTCACGCCGGGCTGCAGCGATGAGCAGCGCCGTAGTAGGGGATGGTGCGCCGCTGTCGCCATAGTCCTCGATGAAGTCGAAAAACTCCCGTGGTTGATAGCCGATTTCCTGAAGCAGCGCGGAGTCCGCTTCCGCATACCATGAGGCGTAGTCGCGGCTGCCGGAGCGGTAGAGCGCAAGGCATTTATCAAAAAGGGCGAGGAAGCGGGTGTCCCAGGTCATATAGTTAGGAGGTAGCTGGTAAATGTGGTGCGGCTGAGTGCGGCGTTGTTGGCAACTGTATGCCGGAGCAGGTGGAGGCAACCGGTTAGATGGTGCGGCAGACCAGCCCGTCGGGCTTACTCTTGAATATCCAAAAGGCCATTGAGCTACGAAGAAGACTGACGGGTTGCGGAGTACTTCAGGGAAGGCAGAGCCGCCAGTGTCAGCAGATTGACGGAGATTCCTGTGAACCTGCGGGTTCCAGCGCGGGGAAACTATTCCTCCACGATCAGGCCGTGTTTCCTGCGAACCTGCCGCTCCATGCGCGAGGCTAAGGGGCGTAAGTCCTGGCTAGCCCTGAGGCAGCAGCCGGATGCGGCGGTATTCTCCTGGGGCGCTCTTGAAATAAAGCCGCGGCACGGCGCCGGGGGGTAGTTCGGGTGCCTTGGCGTACAGGCGCAAGTTTCCTGGCAGGACGACCGGCAGCGCAAACATCCGGTCATCCCGCCGCACCAAAGCCGCCCCCCCCGCTGGCTCCAGTATCCACAGACGCCCATCGATCCTAGCACGGACCGGCACGGCATTCTTTGGGAGGAAAACCGCGTCGCCGGCACCGGTCGGGAGCACCGTGCGAAATTCGTCGCCGCGCAGGCCCGCTTGGCGCCAGGTGAAGACGGCGACGGCGGCGAGGAGCAGGCCAAAGAGGACGAGCACCCGCGCTGGAGTGCCCCGTGGTGTATTGCGTGGCATTTGCTAGTAAATAGATGGCTCCGGTGTAGGATCTGTGCCGGTCAGGAAGCGGAAGTCACAGCCTTCATCCGCCTGGGTGATTTCCTCCATGAGCAGCCGCCCGTAGCCGCGGGCAAACTTCGGTGCCGGACGGGTCCATGCTGCCCGGCGGACCGCCAGTTCCGCCTCCTCCACATGCAGCGTCAGTAGGCGTCCCGGCACGTCGAGCGTGATCTGATCTCCGGTCCTGACAAACGCCAGAGGCCCGCCCACAGCGGATTCCGGCGCGATGTGCAGGACGCAGGCCCCATAACTGGTGCCGCTCATGCGGGCATCACTGAGGCGGACCATATCACGGATTCCCTGCTGGAGGAGCTTCTTTGGGATAGGCAGCATCCCCCACTCAGGCATACCCGGTCCGCCCTGAGGCCCGGCGTTTTGCAATACCAGGACGGTGTCCGCAGTGACCGGCAGATCATCGTCGTCGATGTGTGCCTTCAGTTCAGCATAGTGGCTGAAGACGAGGGCCGGGCCGGTGTGGCGGAGGAGCCGAGAGTCTGCGGCGGCGGGCTTGATGACGGCTCCGTTGGGACAAAGGCTCCCCCGCAAGATGAAGGTCCCGCCTTCCGCCGCGAGAGGCTGGTCCACGGGAAGGATGACATCCGGCAGGTGGACCTCTGAGCCGGTGATGTTTTCGCCTAACGTTCTCCCGGTGATGGTCAGCGCTGTCCCGTGGAGCAGCGGGCGGATGCGCTCCAGCAATGCCGGCAGGCCGCCGGCATCATGAAAATCTTCCATGAGATACTTTCCCGCAGGCCGCAGATTCGTCAGCAGCGGCGTGCGCCGGCTGAGGCGGTCAAAGTCTTCCAGCACTATGTCCACGCCCGCACGGCGGGCCATGGCGATGATGTGAACGATGGCATTGGTGCTGCCGCCCAGAGCCATGATGGCCGTGATGGCATTCTCAAAGGCAGGCCTGCCTAGCAAATGAGACGGACGCAGATCCTCCCAGACCATATCCACGATCCGCCGCCCACAGGCCGCAGCCATGCGGGCGTGGGCGCTATGAGCCGCAGGGATCGTCGCAGCGCCCGGCAGGCTGAGCCCCAGCGCCTCCGCCGCACACATGAGCGTAGCGGCCGTGCCCATGGTCATGCACGTGCCAGGTCCCCGGGCGATGCCATCCTCCAGCTCATGCCACGCATCGCAGCTCAGCGCACCGGCGCGGCGTTCATCCCAGTATTTCCAGACATCGCTCCCGCTGCCCAGCGTGGTGCCCCGCCAGTGGCCTTTGGTCATGGCTCCGGCCGGCAGATAAATGACCGGCAAGTTCATGCTAATCGCTCCCATGAGCAGCGCGGGCGTTGTCTTGTCGCAGCCACCCATGAGGATGGCTCCGTCCAGCGGATGACAGCGCAGGGTTTCCTCCGTTTCCATCGCCGCGA
>JAYVJI010000713.1:0-7758 GCA_043769435.1 Verrucomicrobiota bacterium | reverse complement strand
CGCGGATTTTCATCGTCTCCCAGTCGTTAAGGCGCGAGGTGGGGATGAAGTTATCCTTGTGGAGCGTGGCATCGCCGTAGTCGCCTCGGAAGCGAATCGTCATCTGCGGCTTATTGACCCATCCACTATTCCACGGGCTGGCGCTGAGGCTATCTAGCACGTAGCGATTCCTGCTCCATGCGCTGCCGCTGAAGCGAATGCCGAGCGTCGTGCGGACATCGACGACATTCCCCGGGCTGACGAATTCAAACTGGGCTGGGCGTTCCCATGACTGCCCATGCATGAGGCAAAAATTGTAGTCGGTCCCCACATTCGTCGGCGACCAAGTCTCGCTCGTAAAGACGCCACCGGACCGTGAAAAAATGCCATTCGGTAAATAGAAATCGCGTCCTGGATCGCCCGTCAAAAAGATGGCGGGGAAAGCGGAGACGCGAGGATCCGCCCCGGTCACATACGTCCGCGAACGCACCTCCGATGGCAAGGCACCGGGCAAAAACGCACGAGCGCGCACGACCGCGCCGGCCGGCACCGATGTGATGTTCGACGGCAAAACTTCCGGCGGAGAAAGGTAGCGGCCATCGATGACGGTGATGGCGGGAAACGTCGGTCCAGTCCATGCGACCGCGAGATTATCGCCGCCTCCACCTTCCGTGAAACGGGCTTCGATATAGTAACGTTGCCCTGCGACCAATGAAATCGGCGCTGAGGTCTGGCTCGGATATTTCCCCCATTCGCGGACGGCTGCCCATGCGGTGTGAAACGCGATTTTGACACGCGAGGCCGGGTTGTCATTTGGATTCAGATAAAGATCGCCGACATCGTCGCTCGCGATGCGGAAAACATACGATCCCGTCACCGGCGGATGCAGATAGCCGCGCACCCGCGTGCCATAGTTGTCGCCCCAACCGGTCGGGGTTTCAAAGGTGCTGATCAACTGCGCCTCTGCCGGCAGCGTCGCCGTGGGCAAAGCATCTGGCAGAATAAAAACGCCAGTATTCCAAACCTCGCGCAAGATGGTGCCCGCGCCAGGACCTTGAGATGGCGGCGGTGCAGCGGGCGAAAATGGCCCGACATATTCCATGCCATTGGTCAACGTCGGATCGCTCCCATCGAGCGTGTAACGGATCGCAGCGCCGGGCGTGAGGTTGGTGAGGGTGACTTGCGTCGCAGTGGGATGAAAGCCAGACTCATGGCTGAACTCGACTCGCGAAACACGCGTCGGAACAGTGACCGATCCGTTCTCTGCGCCGGGTGTGCCGTGTGCTAAAAAGCCGTAGGTTGTCGTCCCGGCGATCGTGCCCCATGTGTGAAAAAAGTCTTGATCTGGAACGCCAGAAACTTGGCTAACGATGGTGCCCGCCGCATTCCGCAGGGCGATCGACTCGCCATTTCCACCGAGCGAAAAATTCGTATGCAAGTAGCCGCCAGCACCCGGTTGGGTCACGTTTCGACCCGTCGCGAGGACGACGAAAAACCCGGAGGCTGGAATCGTCGTCCCGGCAGGGAACGCCCATTTTTGCGGCAACGCAGCCTCATCAGTTAAGAACCAACCGCTCAAATCCACCGGAAGATTTGTCGTGTTTTTCAACTCAATCCAGTCGCTCAACTCCGCCTGCCGGGTGTTGGCCACGAGGCTCCCGATCTCGGTCATGGAGCGGAGGTATTTCCAATCATCATCGCGTTGCACAAAGCTGAGCGGACCATTCGTCGTTGCCGCAGAAAATTGAATATCGAGCATGAGGTCCGTGCTGTTGATGATCGAGTTGTGGACTTGGGCGGCGATCAGATTCGTGCCGACGCGCAGGGCGGATTTTGAGATCGGCAAGGTCAAACGCCGCGTGGGGTCAGCGGGGGTAAAGTCGACGACCGCGCCGTGATCTGAGGCCGCCGTATTGAAAGGGATGAACGTCCCCGGAGCCCCCGGTAGATTCGAGCGGCTGATCTCGTTGCCATTGAGAAACATCGCATAGCCGTCGTCCCAATCGACCGTGAGATTCAGCGACGTTATGGTATCATACTCCGCCTGGGTCAGCGTGAAGGTGCGCCGCATGTAGATCGAAATCGCGGACACGCGAAGGCCGACGAGGAGGTTATTCGTATTCGTTCCGAGCTGCGGAAGATAGGAGTTTGGGCCAGTGGTCGTGGTGTCGAATCCAATCGCGCCTTTGATCGTCTGCCATGCGGTGTCGGCGTAAGAAAATTGCGCCCAGTTGGGCCCCGGCACGGTGAAGTCCGAGGGATCGAACAAGCCGGCGGATGGCTCGATGCGACCGATGAAATACTGCCATGGCTGATTGGCTGCGACGAGCGTCTCTGGGGCGGCTGCGGCGAGCCGGAGCGAGGCATCGCAACGACAACGACCGCCACCGACGGCGGTGAGCGGGGGATTCGCGCCGCCCTCGGCACGCGCGTTGTTGTGGACTTGAATTGCGAGCACATTGACGCCGGAACGAAGGAGCGATGCCGCGATGCCGAGCGAGATGGTTTCCGCTGTGCCCCCCGGGCGGTTATTAAACGTGACCTGCTCCCACCACGTGTGGGCCTTGGCTGCGCCGAGATTGCGACGGGCAATTTCAACGCCGTTGAGGTAAGCGACGAAGCCATCATCGTAGTCGATGACAAGTTGCAGCGGATCGCCGGAGGCGAGTTGCGCGGGAGTCGGCGTGAACTCACGCCTCAGATAAAACGAAACCGCGCTCCCCGGCATCGTTCCTAATGACGTGCCCTCATTCGCATAGCCATACCCAAACGGGCCGGGACCGGTCGACCAATTTGCTGCTGAAAAACCAAGCGCATACCATGGCGTCAAACACCCAAGACGCGGGGCTCCAGTGTTATCGAATTGCAAGGCATGCGTCGATTGCATGGCGCTGAATTCATTAATCACGACGCCCGGCGACTGCGCGCCAAGGCGCAACGAGAGCACGAGCCATACAATTGATAATAATACCGGGGGGCGAATCATGCGTTGATTCTACCCGAAATGAGGAGCCGCCGTCAATCCATGGTTTGGCCCTTTTTCTTGAATTGAAACAAGCCAATGCGATCACCTCGGGCTTTGTCAGCGGATGCCCGCCAGGGTCTAGAGCGGCGGGAGATCTGTCCGGCGCTGGGGATCCGGATGTGGCGCTATGCTTTCATCAGGCGCGGGGCTGAGCGGGAGAGCCTTTTGCTTATCATGCGGTGTTGGCGGTTCCTGCTTTTTCGCCTGTTAGGACTTAGGAATCTTCTGTAACGGATTTAACGGATTGTGCTTTTGTTCATCCAACTGTTTTTGCTTGTTAGCGGGTTTACCGCACTCTCTGGCAAGGGTCATGGCGACCACAGTAAAAATGCAAGTAAGCCATATCGAACCTTTTTCCGGGAGTTGGATCGGCTTCGAATGAAGCAATCTGGCAAAGGCGGGATCGTATCCGTGGCGGTTGACGAAGTGGTTGATCTCGCGGCGGTAGTGCATGGGGCTGGTGGCTTTCGCTGCGTCTGGCCATGTGCTGGCTACTTGCTTTTTCACCCCGGAGGCGATTTTGCTGGTCTTCGCATTCCGGCCAGGCCCGGCATCAGCGGCGGCGAGCGCGGTGCAAGCATAGGCAGCAGACAACTGATCCAATTGGGAGAGTTTCTGATCCCGCACGTTATCGAGGAGACGCCGGGCTTCATCGGGCCGGCCTTTGATGGCATAGGTAAAGGCGAGGCCTGCTGCCGCGTGGGGCCAGACGTTGGTGGCACCGGCGGCTAACACTTCCTCCCATGCCTCCGCTGCCGCGACGGGGCCGGAGTTTGCGGTGAGGGCCATCCCTAGATTGGCGATCATCCACGGCTCGCGATCCGGGCGTGCTTTCCAGTCAGCGCACCAGTCGATGAGTTCGGCATGCTTTCCGGCTTGGTAAAGGACGTAACTGACCGCGCCCCAGAGCATGGTGTGCCCGCGGAGCAGGTCGCGGAATTCTCTGACCGCGCGGAGGGCAGGACCGTGCTTTCCGGAATCGCTGGTGTGATAGAGAAGATCGCGGATGATGGTATCGCGCACTGCCGCTCTGACCTTCAGGGCTAATGCCGCGCGGATGTTCTCACAGACCTGCATGGGTTGGTGTTGCTTGACCCAAGCAGTGCTCACGCTGGGGTTTTGCGCGGTGCCCTCGCGCACGGCGGTGCAGATCATGTTGTCGAGAGCGCCGGAGTTGTTTTTCTGCTGCCATGTTTGCTGCAACGCTTGCAGCGCCCCTTCCGCCTCGTTATCAGCGCACTGGATCAGGTCCCGCGCCGGGGGCAGGGCTTCGTCCGGATGGTTCTGAGCGAGGGCCAGTTTTGCCTGGGCAAGGAAGGAGTGCGGCCCGCGTTGAAAGCGGCGCATGAGGCTGGCGAGTTCGCTGGCAGCGGTGAAATCGCCGCGCTGCAATGAGTCTTCAAACAGTTTATTCGCGGCGTAGGTGTAGCCCGGGTCGAGTTCGAGCGCGCGTCGCACGGCGGACATCGCTTCGTCTTTCTTATCAGCGAGGATGAGTGACTCAGCCAGCATCCCGGCGGCGATAGCATTGTCGGGTTCGATGCGGACAAAGTCGCGGCTCAGTTCGAGGCAGCGTGCATTGTCTTCGCGGGAGCGGCAGACATCGTAGAGCAGGCTGCGGGGCCATGCATAGTCAGGTTCGCTGCTGACCAGTTCCTCCAGTAGCCGCACTGCTTCCGCATACTCGGCGGCTTCCAGCAGAAGGGAAGCACGGCGGGCACGCAATTCGCGGGGCACGTGGCCCCCGAAGACTGCGGGAGCGCAGGCCTGACAAGCTTCGGGCCGGCGGTTGGTGGCATTGAGGACAAGAGCGCGCAGCTCGTGGAGCCGGATGTTTTTTGGCCAGCGCTGAAGTGCATTGCCGGCTTCCGCGAGGGCTTCCGTCCACTGCTCGATTCTGGCGTGGCACTCGACGAGGATGATCCACGAGCGTGGTTCGTCAGGACGGTTTTTGGTGAGCCGTCGCGCCGCTGTGATGAGTTGTTGGGGTGTATCCCGTTTGCGCAGCTGCCGTCCGAGTTCGCCCCAGCCCCAATCGTAGCCGGGAGCTACTTCGATAGCGCGCTCGAGGGCTTTGATAGCCTCTTCTGTGCGTCCTTGGCGTAGCAGCATGTCAGCCAGCACGCCGTAGTTGGGGCCTTCCAGTGGATTCGCTTGGACCACGCGTTCCATTTCCTGAAGAGCGGCCTCTACGCGGCCCTCGCGCTCGTGCAATTCCGCTAGATCGCGTACGGCTAGCGACCATTGCGGCGCGATATCCACGGCCTGCTGCAGCGCGGAAAGCCGCTCCGGCCTGAGTCCGGCGTATCCGCACGCCTGCGCATGGAGTCGCCAGCTGCCCGGTGCCCAGGGGAAGCGGTTGGTCATTTCCCGGGTGAGCGCGATGGCCTCCTGGCTTCGCAGATTCAGCAAATGGGACGCTAGGGTGGACCATGTCTCCCAAATGTCAGGCCGCGCGCTATGTCCATCTTTGAGTATGGCCGTCATCTCATCCGCGGTGAGCAGCGGCGTGGCGACGGCGTGGAACTGTGCCAGCGCTTCGCCGCCGGCGGTCTGCCGTGTGAGTTCGGCCCGGAGAAAGCCGATGCACTCGCGGCGGGCGGTGATGCCTTCGGCTGTGGACAACAGTCCGGGCATGGCCCCGCAGTTTACATCCAACTCCAAGGCACGCCGTGCTGCAGCGTGAGCATCCGCATCCTTCCCAGCGGCCCGCAGGACGAGAGAGTGAATGGAATGGCTATGAGCGACTGAAGGAGCGAGCCGCAATGACTCCGCTGCGGCAGCGATGGCTTCCTCATGGCGCTGTGCGGAGGAAAGCTCCAGCGCCAGCTCGCGCCAGGCCCAGTCGTCTGCGGGATTGTGCGTGAGGATGCGCCGCAGCTCACCCTCCGACTCAGCGCGCCCCTCGCGCCGCAGCCAGTCCACATGCAGCCGCGCCAGGCCCAGGTGCCACGGCCACTGCTGACAGGTGCGGCGCAAGAGCAGGAGTGTGTGCTCCACGCCCTCTCTGCCGGCGATGAGTTGCGCCAGCTGCTCATGGGCAGGCAGCGCCATCGGCTCGATCTCTAGCACTGCCTGCCAGTGCGCGATGCATTCCGCCGTGTGGCCGCGCGTGCGCTCGAGGCTGGCCATACGCCGGTGCCACTGCTGAGGCGGCACCAGCGGACGCGCCTCCGCCAGTAATTGTGCGGTCTCAGTAAAGTGCCCCTGCGCCTGCTGCAGCCCTGCTTCATAGAGCAGCAGCTCGCCATCTGCCGGGCGCAATGCACGCGCCGCGCGTATCGATTGCAGGGCCTCCGCGCCGCGGAGCAAGTCACCTAGGGCCTCTGCCAGGGTCAGGTGCGGTGCGGCGGCTAGGTGCCCAAAATCCGCCACCCGCTGGCGCAGAAACGTCAGGCCTTCCTCTGCCCGGTTGAGTCGGCGGCAGGCGCTGAAATATGAGGACGCGCAGATTTCATTCTTGTCAGCGGATGTGGCAGCGAAGCGGTAAAGTTCCAGCGCATCATCGAACGCGCGCTCCGTCCAGCGGCACTGCGCGAGGGTGGTGAGGTATTGCGCATCAGATGGACTTTGCCGGAGCAGGCGATGGAGCAGGCGGGTGGCACGTGGCACGGTGCGGCCATCTTCTGCGAGCAGGCGCGCGAGTTCGCCGGTGAAGACGGCATCGCACTTTGGATCGCGCGCCCGGCGCTCCAGTTCGGCGAGCGACTCCGCGCGCGGGCATCGGTTGGCATTAGCCCGGAAGGCCTGCCACGCCATGGCGGCATCGTCCGGAAACAGCGCGGCCAGCGCGTTCCGGGCCTCGTGTGCCTTTACCGGATTGTCGTCATATCCAGCGAGGGATAGCTGCGCCTGCCATGTCAGGCGATGGCCCGGCTCCGCGCCGTGCAGGCGTTCGTACCATTGCTGCGCGGTCGACCGTTGATGTGCTTCGAGCGTCCGCTCGACTTCATGCAGAATATCGTAAAGCGCCGCCTCCGGCAGCGCGATGCCGTTGGTGCGTGCCTGCTCGGTCTCTGGCAGCACTAGCATACCGCGCGGGCCCTGTGCCTCGTATTGTTTGAGAAAGGCTTCAAGGTGCGCCTCGGCATAGTGGGCATGTGAGGGATCGCGGATGATGAGGAGGCCTGCGCGGTCGTCCGTGCCGATCACCGCCTGAAGGTGCGCTCCGGTTGTCCACGTGGTCACTAGCGTAAAGGGCACGCCGCGCGCGATGAGTTCGCGTGTCACTTCCGGCGTGGCCCGGAATTCCCGTCCGTCGAGGCCTTGTTCGGCCGCCCAGTGGCGTTCGCTGTGGTGCGAGGTGCCATCATAGCAGATTTTCTCTGCGATCTCCAGGTGTGGCGAGGCCCGGCCCCAATACGCGGCCAGTGCCGCGAGGGTGGCCGGGCCGCAGGTCATGTGATTTTGTCTGACAAATCCAACCGGAAGCCTCATGCGCTTTCCTGCTGCCGCTTCCGGACGCTCCAGCGTCGCGGCCATTCTCAGATGATAGGGATTACCGCACGCCACCGCATCCCTGCGTGCTGCGGCTAGATCCCCGCGCAGCAGATGCAGCGATGCGCTATTGCCACGCAGGGCGGCGCGCGCCTTCTCATTCAGGAGCGGCGAATGCCGTTCATACTCCGCCAGCCAGTGCAGCGCTTCGTCTGGACGCTCGCGCTCGCTGTAAAAAAGAAACAACTGCCACCGCAGGTCAGCGACTTCTGTGCGCGCGCAGCCGTCCAGCAATAATTCCTCGGCCTCGCGCTCGC
>JAYVJI010000712.1:0-3301 GCA_043769435.1 Verrucomicrobiota bacterium | reverse complement strand
GTTCATCAGCGGCAATGTTGAACCCTCCACCAGCGGGATCCGTCAAGGTGCGGTGCCAGACAGCGACGGCAGACAACTCGGTGCCGTAGGTTCCGGCAGGCACGGAGAGGCGATAGTCCGCAGTTCCGTTTGCGGCCATGGAATTCACATCCCAAGCAGCATCGGGCCGGGCTGCTGCCTGATTGGCTGCCTGTTCAAGCCCTGTTAGGATCCGGTAGCTGTTCAGCACATTCAGCTCACCCGCGCCGAAGGTGGCATCCAGAGGCACAGTTGCTGATTTGCTCCAGGCGGGAAACTCATCCTTGGTGGCACCCGCCAGCAGGCAGGCTTTCAGCAGCTGTGGCTTCCGGGAATTGGTGGAGTTGATCGACGTATTCACCTTGTCCCTCAGCAGTATGGCCGCGCTGGCGACCAAAGGAGTGCTGAAGCTGGTGAAAGCGATGGCCCCAGGCAGCGGCGCTACGATGTCCGGCTTCAGCCTTCCGGGACCATCCGAAAAGCTGGATGTGCCCCCTGTGCTGTGGGCACCGGAGGAAAGCCCCACCGCGATGTTGTTATAGCAGGCTGCAAAAAGATCCGGCGTGGCCGTTCCCGGGCCATTGTTGACACCTGCAAAGGACAGGAAGCCGTCGCGGTTGATGGCATAGTCCATATGCCGGATTAGCTTGTTGATCACAGTGGCATTCGCCGCAGTGGAATAATAGATCCACGAATGATTTTGCACCATCCTCGACTCCACGACAGGGGCGCCACCGGAAGGGGCAAGGAAAAGATCGTCATAGTCGTCTGCTTTCCAGCCGTCCACTAACGTGACCCCGGGAGACATGCTGGCCCGGCCGGCAGATGGGAGCGTGTTCTGTGAATAAAAATGTGCCCCCACATCAAATGCATGACCGCTCGCCGCAGCCTCACCTGATTTCGCTGTGAACCGCTTCGTCAGGAAATATGGCCCGGTGCCGTCAAAAATTCCACTGCCAGCCTGAGGCATGTAGGTCGTTGACCCACCTGTCGCCTCCACGTGGCTGACCGCCACGCTGCTGCCCGTCGGCATACCCGGGCCGAGCAGTGCTGCCAGTTCCGTATAGCCGACCTCGTCTAGATAGTCTGCCCGGCACCCGCCTGCCAAGGAGAGCACCAGCAGGAAAACAGCGGGATGGTATGGTCGTAAAAACATTGTGAGCGGTTGGTCCATTCTAATGTAGCACATTTTCTACCGGGTGAACCATGAAAATTCTCTGATTATTGCTTCCTCAATGCAGGGGCCGCGTTCATTTGTTGAATTCATTATGTCCCCGGATATCATCTTCATCCATTACCACCGGCGATCATGGAGCATGGAGCGCGTCCTCAGGGCTCACTCCCGGGCCGCAGGCGGGAACCCGCTGATCCTCAGCGGGGAGTCCCTGCCGTGGCTGGACTACACCGCTGCGGGCGTGACCGCTGACCTGCCCGCGATCAGGCGGGACATCCAGCCATTCCTCGGCAAGGGAATCATCTGGTTTTTTTTAAATCATGCCCTGACTAGGTCATCCGGACTCAGTGCTATGGTGGACCTCATAGTGAGAGCCGGGGAAAGAATAATTCTCCAGGTTCATGACTTCCCGGAAGATGGCAGGCCCGAAGCGCTGCTGCGCTCCGCAGCATGGGATGGCTGCTGGCCATCCACTGCCCACTATGCAGTTCTGAATCACCGCGACGCCGGCATTTTGCGCCGCGCCGGAGTGCCAACGGAATACCTGCACTGGATCCCTAATGAAGTCGAAGCGCCCGTTCCAATAAACCCGCGCAACCTCCACGAGGCTCACTATCCTGTGCGTGGCATCCCCAGAAAAAACATCCGGGAATTCCTCTACTGGGCAGCGGTGGCGCCTCCCGGCTGGCATTTCTCCTTGAGCGCCCAGCCTGAAGAAGAGGGCCTCACACAGCTTGCCCGGACGCTGCAAATCCCTGTGACCTGGGGCACTGGCTACCGTCGCGCCGGAGTTTCGCTTACCACGAGTATCCGCGAGGGCTTTGGCTTCGGGTTCTTGGAACCGTGGCTTATCGATACGCCGGTTTTCGGGCGTGACCTTCCGTGGCTGACTGCGGATTTCCGCGCCTTGGGCATGGAGTTCCCCGGCCTCTATCCTGCGCTGGTATTCGACGGCATGGACTTCCCCTCACACTCTGTCGTGCATCAGGAGGAAATACTGAGGTCCAGGCGCGCGGCCCGCACGGACTTCCCCTCCCACCAGCTCATCCCCTCACAGAACCGCGACATCGTACTCGCTGAATTAGGGCCGGCCGCCCACCGCCTCCGTGTGCAGACACTTCTGGAAAAAGTGCGCAGCAGCCCCCCGGGTGAATACACCATCGACCGCCAGTCGATCTTACAGGCGTTTGAGCCCGGCAGCTAGAGCATCGCCCTGACGGTTTTGAGCAAATGGAAATAGAGATTGGTATTCCCTCCTCTGCGCAGCCGCTCCACGACCAGCTCTGCCTGAGAATCACACGGACATGGAGTCAGGTGGCTCACCGCATGGTCCGCACATTTCACTGTGCCTGTTATGAAGCTGCCTTCCGATTCCCTGACTACACTAACTGTTAGCGCCGGAGCAGTCAGCACCACGCTGCTCAAGGCCGGTCCCGCCTTTGACGTGAGACTCACGTTGATCAGCTGTCCGGCAGCGCCCTTGAAGGTGAAACGGTCGTCCCCACCATCCTGAAAGACCCAGCCGGCTCGGTCTGCGATCCAGGAGATGAACATCCGGGCGGCCATGCCCTGACGTGGGGCGTGCGTCAGCGCCGCCTCTGTGATCGAGGGCAGCAAAGCAAGCGCCGCCGGATCATCAAAACAGGCGGCCAGAGCAAGGCGGAAGTGCAGCACCCGGGTCCAGGAGATATCATTCACCGTGAATTCCGCATTAGGGTTTACCCGGGAAGCAGTTAGGATTTCCAGCTCGCGGAGCGGCTGTTCCCAATCACAGCTGTCTATCACGATCCGGTCTATTTCTGTGTAAAGTCCAGGCGTCCAATGACTGGAAAATGGTCCCTGCCACCAAAGTGTGATGGGCAGATCACTATCCACGTTTGAGAAAAGACAATTGGCTACCAGCCCGGCGCTGCGTCCGCTGATGTGCAGTGCCACCTGCTCGGAACACACGCTCTTTTTCCCATTCGCCGCCAGCTGGCAGTGCGCGGTGATCCATGCTCTGACTGCCGGTGCATGATCGCTGGACTCTACCGCCATCAGGATGGCCCGGCACGCATGTACGCGAGTGACCTCCCGGATGATGGCCGTATTGGCAGCGAGAGATCCCGG
>JAYVJI010000711.1:0-3836 GCA_043769435.1 Verrucomicrobiota bacterium | reverse complement strand
AACGGCCGTCTCAGAGCCCTCGATGATGCCATCATTCCGCACCTTTATTCTCACCATCTGGGAAAGACTGCCGGGTGGAAAGGTGACGATTCCCCGGGGAATAACGATATTGCCAGCGTCGACATAAGTCCAGTCGACGTCATCGCCGGCGGCACTGCCCCCGCCGCCAGTGTACTCCGCAGTGACGGATGATGTCTGGGCTGCGCTGAGTGTCACCTCGATGTTGCGGTATTCTCCGGTGGTGCCATCTGGAGCTTCAGATGTGGCTCCGGTCGCGCTGAGGAAGCCCACTGAAGCCATCGCAGAGGAGTCATCATCACCGAGGTAAAGCGTGGCGGCCGGGACTTCGACTCCATAGCCGGCACCGGCAGCGAGAGTGATCGTGACGGTTTCAGTGCCTTCAGCTAGGGCATCATTTATCGGAGTGACTGGAATGTCCACGCCGGTAGCGGTGTCGGGGATGGTGGCGGTGCCGGTCAGGAGAGTGTAGTCCGTCCCGTTGATGGCGGTGCCCGAAACCGTATAGCTCACTGCCAGGGCTCCTGCGGTTCCCAAACGGGAGACATAGAAGGAACTGGCTGATGCCGGCTCAGCCAGTGCAGCACTGTGGGTGGAAACGGCGACGGGCTCTGCATCATCGTCCTTGATCCGCATGACAGCCCGGCCATCGTTGAAGATGGCGTAGCCGGCCGCAGGAGTGATAGTCAAAATGACAGTCTCCGTATCCTCCGGAAGCGCATCATTGAGGATCGGGATGCTGACCGTAGCGGCGGAGCTGGCGGCACCTGCGGCGGGCGTTATGGTCACGCTGCCGGCAGGCGCGGTGAAGTCAGCGCCTGACGCCGCTGTCCCGCTGAGCGTGTAGTTGACTGTCAGCGGAGTGGTGGCAGCAGTGGTTACCGTAAAGGTGAATGTGCCGTTGGTGCTGGGCTCTGCCGCTGAGTTTGCGGTCACCGTGACCAGCGGAGCGTCCGCGTTGTCCTTGATGTTCAGAGTAGCGGAATAGTTGCTAGAAAGAGAGTAGGCATTGTCAAACACGGTGAGGCTGAAGGTGATGGATTCATCCCCCTCTCCGTGGCCGTCATCATACGGAGTGATGACCACGGGCACGGATTCCATTCCTGCGGCGAAGGTTACTTCGCCAGGCAGCGCGAGATAGTCGGTCCCGTGCAGTGCTCTGCCGCTCAGGCCGTAGTAGACTTTCAGGGGCTGATTGATATTTCCGGTTCTTGTCAGCAGCACTGTGCCTGTGCCCCGGCCGGCTTCATTCAGGGTGTCGTCCAGAGTACTCAGGGAAATGATTGCCAGGTCGTTGTCTGTGATGTTCACTGAAGCTGCGGCCGCCGTGGTGTCGATGATGTAGGCTGGTCCGCTGCTGAGCGTCACAGTGGCATCCTCCGGAACCTCAGTAGTCACATCATCCACCGGCACCAGACTCAGCTGAGTGGACGCCTGCCCTGCAGGAATATTGATGACGCCTGCAAGAGCGGGGTAGTCCGAACCGCGCGTTGCCGTGCCGCTGTAGGCGACAGTGACCGCCAAGGCCGCACTGACATCTCCGGTCCGACTGAGCAGGAAGGTTCCCGCGTCACCTGCTGTCTCCGTGGAATACGGATCAATAGTTTCAATTTTAACAACAGGCCTCGTCGTGTCGTTATCTGCGATGGTTAGGACAGAGATGCCGCTATTCCTCACCTGATAAGGACCGGCAGCCAACTGCATCTGCACCGTCTCCGGGCCTTCCTGGAGGGTGTCATTGACCGCAGTCATCACGACTGTCAGCGTAGCCTGGCCGGCAGGGATGGTAAAGGTATCAAGCGTCCCCGTGGATGTATAGTCAGGGGCGAATGTGTAGTCCGTGGTCTTGACGGCGAGGCCGGTAAAAGGCGTCACCGTCACTACCAGATCTGCAGAGATATCGCCCGTCCGGCTCAAAACAAAACTGCCCGCAGCCCCGCCTTCGGCGGCATTGGTCGAGGTGAGCGTGACCTCGGGCACGCTCGCCGCCGTCCAATTCTGGCCGGTGGCACCAGCGATTGCGACTGTGAGCGGATTCGTAAATCCGGCGGTGAAAGTATAGCCGGTGAGCGCAGCTGAGAAAGTCCGCGCACCTGTCTGCAAATCCGCTAGCGCGTAGTCGCCATTGGTATCTGTGAAGCAGTACTTACTGGTATCACTGGTCACACGCACGCCCATGAGGGGCAGGCCGTCTCTGGTGATCCGGCCCCGCACGACGGCCCTCCCCGGGCTGCCTACATTGATGACTTCATGCCTCCGGGCGGTGCCGCCCTTCATGTCCGTGACTGTGAGTTCGACCGTCTGTTGGTCAGTCACCGGGAAGGTGCGGGTGAATACCGGTGTGTTGGTAGTCACCACACCATCACTGAAATCCCAATGATAAGCGAGGGTATCACCGTTGGCGTCGGTGGCGTTGGCAGTGAAGGTCAGGCTGCCATTGACCGCCACAGTTGTGGCGCTGGCGGTCAGGCTGTTGATGACCGGAGGCACATTGCCGGGGAATGGCCCGCGCAACATCGCGAGTTCGAGAGAAGGAGGCGTGGTATTGCCTTTGCTCAGAACGGTGAAATGCAGATCGGCTTCGTAGTCACTGAAGGTGCGGCCCACGCGGATACCACCGTCGCCCTTGCCGCCGCTGCTGCCGGGCGTGGTGTCCACGAGGTGGCCGGCATTGCTGCCCAGTCCGCTCATGAGGAGGAGCGCTGAGTCCGTCCACTGGCCCCCTGCCGCCGGGTGGTATTCCATATAAAACCGGCGCTGGGGATCCTTATCCACGCGCAGGGAGTAGCGCTTCCCCTCTTCCAGCACGGGCTGGTCATAAGCATAGATCCGGTAGACACCATTGGACGCGCCCGTGGTGCCAGGCCGGTGGATATTAGTATCCGGCAGCCAGCCGAGCGAGCGCTTGCTGTAGGAGTTGTAGTGCGCGCCAAAGCCTCCCCCCCCGCCCATGACATCCACGCTGTTACCGTATTCCTCATTGGCCCCCACGCCGATAGCCGATCCGTCAGTGGTCTTCCAAAAGTTGGCGTGATTTCTGCCCAGCGAGTGGCCGCACTCATGGTTGAGCACATCCATGCCGTCCCAGGAAACCCAGACACTGTCGCCTCCGCCCCATGAGATACCGCTGAGCCGGGGGCCTTCATTCACCCGGACGACTGTGCAGTTATACTGACCGGAATCATACCCCAGCTTCCGGGCCTCTGACCGGGCGTCGCTGTGTACCAGCCCTAGGCCATCTACTTCGTCGTCCTTGGCAATGTACCACGCTTTGGTGTGGGGCATGACGATGAGTGGAGTCACCGCCGTCGTCGTGGTCATCCGTCCGAAGGAGCTTTCCAGATAGTAACGTGAGACATTGCGCATATCGCTCTGCGCGGAAGCTTCGGTGTTAGGCGCTCTCATTTGGTCCGGGTAAGTCACGCGGATATAGAGACAGCGGAAATTTCCGATCGCTTCCGAGGAGGTGCCCGGAAAGTTATCTTTGAAGTAACCCGCCACACCGGGACCGCCACTGGCCATGCGCTGGGCCTCTTCAAACACCCGGACGTGGGTGCCGTTACAGAGCAGGATCACCCGTCCCGCCAGCTCAACATAGGGAGCCTCGTCCTCTACAATTATCGGTTTCTCTGTGGAGACAGGAGTCGTGATTTTTGAAACCGGGCAGGTCTCATCCACCGTCGTGCCGGCGGCGATCCTCTCGCCCTTCTCCATGGCCCGCACGGGGCTCTCCGCCGCAGCGAATTCCCGGTCGATGGCTACCCCGCGCATGGCCACATCATTATGAGAAGTCTGCTCCAGCATCGTACCGAAGACAC
>JAYVJI010000710.1:0-8212 GCA_043769435.1 Verrucomicrobiota bacterium | reverse complement strand
TTTTGACAAGAAATTTTGATACCAACTGGTTGGTGATCAAGGTTATTGAAAATATAATATTTACAAAATATATTGAAATTTGCAAAAAATAATTTGCATTCCTTAAATTGTGAGGTATGGCTGTTATGCAAATTATTGCAAATATAAAACAAATAAAAAATGAAAAAAGTCATAATTATAGCCAACGACGCTGAAGCCAGCGGCAACACTACCATGACCGTGCTACTGCACGGTCACCTCACCCGTCAAAATCTGCGGGTCAAAGTCGTCACGACATCCATTGAGCAGGAACTGCCGATGGACGTGACGTTACTCGATGTGGAAGACGGCTTTAAGCCTGAGGCATTCATCGACCTCGTGGACCACTCGGATGTGGTCATCGTGGATGTCCACACCGGTGGAGCTGAGAAGTTTGAACGCCGCTTCTTCAAAAACCGTATCGATGAAGCGCTGGAGGAAATTCAGTGTGGTCTGACGGTGGTGCTGCCTGTCTGCGAGGACGAGCACGTGCTGCGCAATGCCATGGAGCGGGCGCGGGCCTACAGCCGTGCTGCGGAATTCGTCGTCGCTCACATGCCCTTGCTGGCGGACGACCAAATGTCTTATCGCAATAGCACGGCGCAGCGGCTTTTCACACAGCTCGGAGCCGTGGAAGCCACCATCCCGCAGCTGGAAGACAGCATTATGGACGAACTTGACGCCATGGATCTGGATCTTGCCTTGGCATTGTCCCAGCGTAATCATCTGGCCCGCTACGTCCGTCAGGAGTTGCTGAAGTGGGAGGTGGATGCCTGCGAGCGCCTGCGTGCCGCGGATACCCTCCTCGTGCCGGATACGTCAGTGGTCTCGGATGAAAGGGAAGACGCCATATACGGGCGCACCCTCGCATTCCATTGATAAAAACCGGCCAAAACGGTTTAACAAAGAAGGCCGGTCCCGCGCTAAGCAGGCCCGGCCTTTTTTTTAAATCCATTCCCGTTCCGGCTCGCGCTTGCTTATTCTTGCGGCTCCTGCAACGCCGACCACCCATCCTTTAAATGATCAATCCTTCCTATGATAAGACCGGAGCCGGTCGCCAGCCTGTCTATGTGATCGGCCACAAAAACCCCGATACTGACGCCATTTGCTCTGCTTTGGGCTACGCGGAACTGTTGCGGTTGACCAGCCACCCGGACGCTATCGCAGCTTGCTGCGGCGGGCTGAATCAGCGTACCAAGTGGGTGCTCCAGCGGGCTGCATTGGAGCCCCCGCGGCTGATGATGGATCTGCGGCCTACCATGGAAACGATATGCCGGGCAGACGTTGTCAAGGCGCGGGCAGAGGAGACCTTTTTGGATGTGTGGCAAAGGATGGAGAGGGGGAACATCCGGAGCATTCCCGTGGTTGATCATGAGGACCGGGTCATAGGCCTAGCGAACGCACAGGACTTGCTCAAACTGCTGGTCCACAATGTGAATGACAAGGCCCAGGCCCGTCATGTGCGCACCACCCTCGCGAACATCGCCCGGACGCTTGAGGGGAATATCGACAGCGGAGCCCGCCTTGATGTTGAGCAGGATTTCGTGCTCACGGTCAGTGCCAGCAGTGTGGAAACAGTCACACAGCGTTTTGGGGAATTTCAGCCGGATGAACTCGTCGTTGTCGTGGGGGACCGACCGGAAATCCACGCGAGGGCGCTGAGCTATCAGGTCCGCGCGATCGTTCTCACCGGTGGCGCTCATCTGGATGCCGCCCTGCAGGAAACAGCTAGGAAGCAGGGATGCACGGTCATTTCCAGCCATCATGACACGGCCACCACCACCCAGCTCATCCGCTGCTCGCGCCGGATAGCGGAGGCGGTGGAGCGGGGTATCAAGACATACGGCAGCAAGGTCCACCTAGAGCATGTGAAACGGGATATCCAGCACAGCCCGCAGGCGCTTTTCCCCGTCGTCCGGGAGGACACCGGGCAACTGACAGGTGTCTTTTCCAAGTCAGACCTGCTCGACCCGCCCCGGCAGCGGATCGTGCTGGTGGATCACAATGAACTTTCTCAGGCCGTGCCCGGAGCTGAGGATGCCGCCATTCTCGAAGTCATAGACCACCACCGGCTCAGTGGCAACCTCGTGAGCCGCGAGCCGATGAGGTTTATCAACGAGCCTGTCGGCAGCACCTCCACCATCGTCGCCCGGCTTTACCAAATGCAGGCCCAGCGTCCGTCTCCGGGGGTCGCGCTCTGCCTCTGTGCCGGGATCATCAGCGATACCCTGAAGCTCAGTTCGCCCACGACGAGGAGCATGGATCGGGAAATGCTCGCTTGGCTGGCAGGGCAGGCGGGCATCGTCATAGACGATTTTGCACGTGAGTTTTTCGCCGCCGGGTCACTTTTACGCTCCTCTCAGACCGGGATCATACTGAATACCGACCGCAAGGAATTCAAGGAGCACGACTGGCACATCAGCATCAGCCAGATCGAAGAACTTGGGCTGGATGACTTCCCCTCGCGCGCTGAGGAGTTGCACGCGGCGCTTCAGGCACTGTGCATTGAAAAAGAGGTCGATTTCGCCTGCCTGATTATCACTGACATCACCCGCCACTACAGCCTTCTCCTCACCGCCGGCAGCAGCGCAGTGGTCGAGCAGATAGACTACCCGCCGCTGGGCCCGGGGCTCTTTGAAATGGATGGCGTCGTCAGCAGGAAAAAGCAGTTCTTCCCATTCATCAGCCGAGCCCTCGCCCGCGCCGTAAAAGCATGAATAATCCCTGACAAGTCATCCCTTCGCATGCCCACCGCTATTCTCCTCATCCATTGTCCGGACCAACCGGGCCTCGTTCGTGCCGTCGCCTCATTCATCGCAGAAAATGGCGGAAACATCGTCCAGTTTGACCAGCATACCGACGCCCGGGAGGGAACTTTTTTCATGCGGGCTGAGTGGGACCTAGCGAACTTCGTCATTTCCCGCGCGGAGTTGCCGGTGTTCATCCGGGCGCTCGCGGAGCCCCGCCGCATGAAGTGGAAGCTTCATTTTTCCGATGACAGAGAACGGGTCGCGCTGTTCGTGAGCAAGGACGCCCACTGCCTCTATGACCTGCTCAGCCGGCACGAGGCGGGGGAACTGAATGCCGACATCCCTTTTATCCTTTCCAACCATGATACCTTGCGCTCTGCGGCGGAAAGGTTTGGCATACCGTTCCATCTGGTACCCGTGTCCGCAGCCACTAGGCAGGATGCGGAGGAAAAGCAGCAGGCGCTGCTGGCTGCACACGGAATCACTACCGTCGTCCTGGCCCGTTACATGCAGATTCTGAGTGATCAATTCACCGCCACCATGCCCGAGCGGATCATCAATATTCACCACAGTTTTCTGCCGGCCTTTCCCGGGGCCAAGCCTTACCATAGCGCCCATGCTAGAGGGGTGAAAATCATCGGTGCCACCAGCCATTATGTTACCGCAGATCTGGACGAGGGCCCGATCATCGAGCAGGATGTCATCCGCGTGAGCCATCGTCATTGCATCGAAGATCTTGTCCGGCAGGGCCGCGACCTAGAGAAGGTGGTCCTCTCCCGGGCCGTCCGCTGGCACATCGAGCGGCGCGTTCTCGCCTACAATAACCGCACTGTCGTCTTCGCCTGAGGCCCGGGGTAGGATCGTGAAGCACGGGCAGCAGAGTAGCTGCTGCGGCTGAATTTTGCAAAAATCGCTGGCAGACTGGACAACGCTGCTATTATACCGGCTCCCCTGACATTTCCCGTGGAAGAAAACTACAAGGTAAAACTCGACATCTTTGAGGGTCCGCTGGACCTTCTGCTCTACCTCATCAAGAAAGATGAAGTGGACGTCCTTGACGTGAATATTGAGCGGATCACTCGCCAGTATATCGCCTACATCGACACTTTCAAGATGCTGAACATCGACCTTGCCGGTGAATTCATCGTCATGGCGGCTAATTTAATGTACCTCAAAAGCCGGATGCTCATACCCCGGCCTGTGCAGCCGCCGGAGGAAGAGGGCGATGAAGAGGATCCCCGCTGGGAACTGATCCGGCAGCTCATTGAGTATAAAAAATTCAAGGATGCCGCCGGGTTCCTGCAGCGTCGGCAGTTGCAGATGGAAAACATTTTTCCGGCCAGCCCCGAGGTCCCGGACATCAAAAAGGAAGACGTCAGCGGCTTCCCGGAGTTGGGCATCTTCGACTTGATCCGGGCCTTCCAGAAAGTGCTGAGCCGTTTCAGCAAGCAGGACGACATCCGGGAGATAGTGGATGACAGATTCACGGTAGCTGACAAAATCGAGCACCTGCTGCATGCTGTTCAGCCGGGGGAGCAAATCTCATTCCTGCTCCTCTTCGCTGAAGCCACCACCCGGGATGAGGTCATCGTGACCTTCGTCGCCATGCTGGAGCTTATTAAACTGCATCAGTTCCGCGTGACGCAGAACTACCTCCTGGGTGAAATCACCCTCTACCGCAACGAAAATACCTGATATGCTCACCGGGCGCATCACTGATCCTAACGTATGACTATTGAGTTGGAGAATATCGTGGAGGCTATCATCTTCGCCTCGCCGGAAGGTGCCTCGACCAAGGAAATCACCCGCTGCGTGCGCGGTGCCGTGGCCACTGCCCGAGAGGCGGACGGCGAGCTGGCACCAGAGCATATCACCCGTTATGCTTCCGTAACCGAAGAGGATGTCGTCGCTGCCATCGGCCGGTTGAATGCAGGCTATAACGAAACCGGTCGCGCCTTTCTTCTAACGGAAAGGCCTGCGGGATGGCGCATCGTCAGCAGGCTGGACTTCGCCGTCTGGGTGAGGGAACTGTTTCCCGACAAAAAGCCAACGCGGCTCACTCCGAGCGCGCTGGAGACTCTCGCCATCATCGCCTACCGCCAGCCGCTCACCAAGAGCAGCATGGAAGCCGTCCGCGGAGTCAGCGTGGACGGCCCGCTGCAGACTCTGCTGGACCGGAATGTCGTCCGTATCGCCGGACGGGCGGACCTGCCCGGACGTCCGCTGCTCTATGAAACCACGGATCTCTTTTTCGAGCACTTTGGCATCAAGAACGTAGATGATTTGCCAAACGCGGCTGAACTCCGCTCCGTTAAGCTACCTGAGCCCGAGCCGGAGCCGCTGCCCACCAGCGAGCAAACCGAGCTGTCGCTGGATGCCCCCGCTGCGGAGGCGGACGCCACCCCGGACTTGCCCGCCGGCGACACTGAAGCTTCCAGCACTGATGAAGCCGCTGCGCCGCCGAAAAAGCCCCGGAAAAAGCGAGCCCGCAAAGAGGAAGATGAGCGGCCATTGCTGGGCCGCGATGCCACGCCCGCCGCGCCGGCTTTTGACCGCTCCTCTCCGGCGGCGCCGGTCGATACAGATGCAGATACAGATGCCGGTCCTGACGCCGGAGGTGAGGCAGAGGAAGATGCCATAGAAATAAGCTAGCGCCCGCAGGTTGCGGGGCAGAAACCAGTAACCAAGAAGCAACTCAAGCCCACTTGCCCGCAATAGTCCCGCAGGCGAAGGATCATCCATCATGCGTCGACTAATTTTCACTGTGCTTACGGTATCCGCCTTTTCAGCCGAAGCAGCCCCCTTGTCTTTTAACCGGGACATCCGGCCTGTCCTTGCTGACAAATGCTTCGCCTGTCATGGATTTGATGCGAAAAAGCGCGAGGCTGATCTCAGGCTTGATACCCCGGAAGGGGCCACCCACCCTAACAAGGAAGGGGTGGCGGCGATAGTGCCGGGGAAGCCGGAGGCAAGCCTGCTCTGGCAGCGTATTTCCACTGCGGATACTGACGACGTGATGCCTCCACCGGAATCTCACAAGGTGCTGACGGCTGTAGAAAAGGAGACTCTGCGCCAGTGGATAGCTGAAGGGGCGGCCTATCAAAAGCACTGGGCGTTTGAGTCCCCGGTCAAATCACCGGTCCCCGATGGCACAGGAAACGAGATCGACCGGTTCCTCGCCGCTGCGCCGAAAACAGCGGGACTAACACTTTCGCCGGAGGCTGACCGCCCGACCCTGATCCGGCGTGTCAGCATGGCGCTGACCGGCCTGCCACCCCGCATTGAGGAGCTGGACACTTGGTTGGCAGACACCGCAGAGGGAGCCTACGGACGCATGGTGGAGCGCTATCTGGCATCCCCTCATTATGGTGAAGAAATGGCCCGCCACTGGCTTGATGTGGCCCGCTATGGAGACACGCATGGCATGCACCTTGACAATGAACGTCAGACCTGGGCGTACCGGGACTGGGTGGTGAATGCCTTTAACCGCAACCTCCCTTTTGACCAGTTCACCATCGAGCAACTGGCGGGGGACCTTCTGCCGGCACCGACGCAGGACCAGTTGATCGCTACGGGCTTCAACCGCTGTAATGTCACCACCGGGGAAGGCGGCAGCATTGATGCTGAATTCATTTTCCGTTATGCCGTGGACCGCGCCAGCACCACTTCACAGGCGTGGCTGGGATTGACCGCCGGATGCGCAGTCTGCCACGACCATAAGTATGACCCCATCAGTACCAAAGAGTTCTATGCGCTCTATGCTTTTTTTCAGTCCAACGCTGATCCTGCCATGGATGGCAATGCCCTGCTCACGCAGCCCGTGCTCAAGATCAAGCCCATGGACTACGAAGCAAAAATGCAGGCTTTTTCCGGGCGCGAAACCACCCTCCGGCAGGCAATAGGGGACCAGGCCAGCCGGGTTGTGTATCAAGACCCCGCCACGCTGAACCCGCCCCCCGCCATCACTAATCTGGAGTCCGTATGGTTCGAAGATGACTTTCCCACCGGGGCGGTGCCGGGGGTTTCAGGCCATCCGCTAACCCTGGTGGAGGCACCCGTCTGGAGTGGAAAAAAATCGCTGAAACGCAGCGGTGCAGCCGTTGCGCAGGACTACTACGAAGCCGGCGGGCCACCGTTAGAAGTACCGCCTCAGGCGAAGTTCTTTGTGCATGTTTTTCTCGATCCCAATGATCCGCCGGAGGAGGTCATGATCCAATTCCACACGGGAGCATGGTCGCACCGCGCCTTGTGGGGCCAGGACATCATCGAATTTGGAACTAAAAATACCACCGGGCGATTTATGGCCGGGCCTTTGCCTGCACCGGGCGGATGGGTAAAGCTGGAAGTGGATGGCATCAGTATGGGACTGGCTGCTGGGGTTAAGGTGAGTGGCTTCGCCTTCACCGTGCATGGCGGGACGGTCTACTTCGACAAGCTAGGAGTCACTGGCGTGGTAGATCCCGCTAAGGATCCGGCTTTATCCCTGAGCGCATGGCGTAAGGCCCAGAGCGGCAAGGACACTCCCGGTGCTCCCGCTGATCTCAATGTCTGGCTTAAGGAAGGGCCGGATAAAGCACGTCAGGAAACTGAGTTGAAACAGATTCTCCAATTTTATCTCGTGAATGTCTGCTCCACTTCGAAAGCGGGTTTCGCCGGACAACAATCTGAGCTGGCCGCCTTGGAGAAGGAGCGAACCAGCTACGATGGCAGTGTGCCGTCCACTTTCATCTTCAATGATCTGCCGCAGCCCCGGGACAGCTTTGTGATGGTCCGCGGGCAATATGATCAGCCCGGCGAAAAAGTGGAGCCGGGGACTCCGGTGATCCTACCGCCGTTGCAGCAGGCTGGTCCCCGCGCGAATCGTCTGGACCTTGCCAAATGGCTGGTGGCTCCTGAAAATCCCCTCACCGCCCGCGTGTCTGTGAACCGCCTCTGGCAGCAACTCCTAGGCACCGGCCTTGTGAAGACCGCGCATGATTTTGGCACCCAGGGCTCGGTGCCCAGCCACCCTGCGCTGCTCGATTGGCTGGCGCTATGGTTTCAGGAAAACCACTGGGACGTGAAGGGGCTGATGCGGATGATCGTCTCCAGTGAGACCTTCCGCAGACAGAGCAGCGCCCCGCCTGCGGATTGGCTGGCCGATCCGGAAAACCGGGAGCTGCGGCGCGGGCTCCGGTTCCGCCTGGATGCGGAACAGGTGCGGGATCAGGCGCTTTTCGTCAGCGGTATGATGCAGCCGGGAATGGGTGGAAAAGGGGTGAATCCCTACCAGCCTCCTAACATTTGGGAGCCTGTGGCTTTTGGCGGTTCGAATACCCAGTATTACAAGCAGGACACCGGCCCTGCTTTGTACCGGCGCACGCTCTACACTTTCTTTAAGCGCACTGCTCCCCATCCGCTCCTAGTGAATTTTGATGCCCCCAGCCGCGAGCAATCCTGCATCC
>JAYVJI010000709.1:0-2954 GCA_043769435.1 Verrucomicrobiota bacterium | reverse complement strand
GGGCAATTGCTCGACATCTCGCGGGGCCAAATCAGTGAAGGCATCGCCGCGTGCCTCGACCACGCGCGCGCCGCAGGTGTGAAACTCGCCATCGAACCTCTGCATCCCATGTATGCCGGTGACCGCAGCGCCATCGTTACCACAGGCCAGGCGAATGACGTGTGCGACGCCCTCGGCAGTCCGCCGGAAGTCGGCATCGCCCTGGATGTTTATCACACCTGGTGGGACGCCGCGCTGGAGACGGAAATCCACCGCGCCGGGCAGCACGGGAGACTCTTCGCCTTCCACGTCTGCGACTGGAGAACCCCAACTCTCGACCTGCTCAATGACCGCGGCCTCATGGGCGAAGGCTGCATTGACATCCGCCGCATCAAAACATGGATGCAAGCCGCCGGCTGGCAGGGGTTCGATGAAGTAGAGGTCTTCTCCACCAGCTGGTGGGCCGAAGACCAGGACGACTACCTCGCCCGCATCATCGCCGCATGGCGGCATTGCGTGTCACCGGCGCTACCGCTGCTGACACCAGCGATCCGTTCATCCTGCTGACTGCCTGCGAAAATCCGCTACGGCCTTCTCAATGGCGTGGCGCACTTCGATCCAGCCGTTCGCCCTCGGCGAGTAGCTGGAGATGGGCTTCGAGCCTGCGGTGGCGCACTGAAGGGCGGCGATGCGGCGCTCCTGCACATCGTTCTGGCTCAGGAGCGAATCATCCAGTCGGATCCACACGACACGCGCGCGCTTTTGATCGTGACGCTCAAGGGCGATGGGCAACTCCACTTCGCGGATGTATTTCGAGGTAAGGAACGGCGCTGAGACGAGCAGCAGGATGAGGTCGGCCTGACCCAGTCGCTCCCGAATCATGGCATCGAACTCCTGGCCGGCGATCAACTGACTGTCGTCCCACGGCTGCACGAAGCCGTGCTGGTCCAGCCATTCCAACTGCTCCGAAAGCCTGTCCGCCTGCGCCCGGTTCTTCCGGGCATAGCTGACAAAGAGCGAAAGCGGGCGGCGGCCCTGCGCATCCACGCGCGGTGGTGCCGGAGCCGGCTCCGCGGGAAGACGGGAAAAGTAAGCATCCAGCATCGCCCGCGGTTCCGCCGCTTTCTCATGGCCGGGGCCGGAATCCGCCCACGATGGTCCAAGGAGCGATGAGGGCAAACCCAGCGCAGAATTTCCGTGCAGATACAACGCCCGGAGCTTCCTAAGTTCCCGCAGCCCTCCCGGCAGCGCCGACAATTGATTGGCTGACAAATCGAGCACCTCCAGATTTCGCAGCCCCGCCATTTCCCGTGGCAGTGCCGTCAGCCGGTTGTCGCTCAGGCTCAGCACTTGCAACTGCCCGCACTGACCCAGTTCCGACGGCAGCCCGCTCAACCGGTTGCCGTTCAGAAACAGCGACTCCAACTGCGTCCACCCGCCCGCGTCCGGCGGCAGTTCCGCCAGTTGGTTGTCGCTCACATTCAACAGCCGCAATTCCCCGCACCGCCCAATCTCCGCGGGCAACTCCCGGAGTTGATTCCCCTTCAAGTATAACCGCCGCAACTGCCCGCACTTCCCGATCTCCGGTGGTAGTTCCGCCAGCCCACGGTCGGAGAGATTCAGCGACTTCACTGCCTCCCCGGACGCCCCTGCCCCTGCCGCGCCGAGGATTTCCTCCCGCGCCCGGTCGTATATTTTCTGCTGCGATGGCGTCATGCTGCGCAGCATGAACACGAACGACTCAATCGCAAGTCCCGGTCAGCATTGCCTGGTCAGGGCACGGTGACCCGGATGCGGTAGAAGGCAGCTTTCGGCGGGATGGCCGAATCAGTCAGACTGACCGGACCATCGGTGGCCAGCGGACCCTGGGATGCCACAGACGCCCACGATCCTGAAGCGAGCGCCGCCGCACTGCGCTCCAAAACGTAGGACCGCCCCGCGCGGCCTGCTGCTGTGGCGGTGAACGAAGTAGCCGTGCGTGCGGTGGTCAGCACTTTGAACCGGTCCGACGCACTGTTCGGATTCGTTCCCGCCGCGAACTCAGCCAGGTTGTTCATCCCGTCGCCGTCGGGGTCCGCCGTGTCGGCGGCGTTGCCCGCGTTAGCGGAGGAGCCGAAATTGGCGAGGCGCCAGGCGTCCAAAGGCGAGAGGCTGAGGGCGTACGTGAAGGTGAGCGCAGTCACCTGACCACCGGTAATCTCAACTGTCTGCGGCGTTGGATCCAGGTAGCCGCCTACTGTGGAGAACTGAAGCGTGTAAGTCCCCGGCGTCAGGCTGCCTTTTTGGGCTCCGCTTTGGCGGAAGCTGGTTTCAGGGCTGAGCCGCCAGCCGGCTCCGGCAGTTCGGGCAGCTTCGGGCTCGATGGTCACGAGCATCGCGCCAGGCTGATCGGTGGTGCCGAAGGCGGTGACACTGGTGTGGGTGATTCCGCCGCCGGTGTTGTTGGCCCCGCCATTGGCGCTGACTTCGGCACGCGTGATGAGGTCCACGACGGCGCTGTCTATCGCCCGCACCACGGTTTGGGAAGAACCTCCAAGGTAGATCGCGGCAGGGTAGTATTTGCCGTTGGCGTGCTGCACGCAGAGCGGTCCTCCGGAGTTGCCGCCGCTGCTGTGGATCCCGGTGGTGGTGTAGGTTCTTCCGAAGCCCTGGGTGAATGGGATGTTGGCGGGTGCTGTGGCGTGCATCCGGCCCTGATCGGCGGCGGCGAAGCCGTCCACGGGATAGCCGACCAGTAGCTTTTGCGCACCCGAGAGGAGGAACTCATTCGCCGCGGAATCGCTGGCGAGGAATCCACCAACGCCACCGCGTCCGGCTTCCTCGCTGAAATAGAGCACCGCGTAGTCGAGATTCTGCGACTCCGGCGAAGACGTGCCGGGGGAATGGTCTGCCAGCCGCTGCGTGGCGTAGCCGCCGGACACATAAAACCCGCGAGGGATCTGAGGCCGGGGCTCATAGGTGCCGCGGTCGCGCTG
>JAYVJI010000708.1:0-2138 GCA_043769435.1 Verrucomicrobiota bacterium | reverse complement strand
GTCATCGTCGCAGTTCTGTGGGCAGCGTTTTTTTATCTGATCGGCTACCTTCAGGAGGGCTCGGGGATTGAGTCGCTGGCGCATCTTTGCAGTATCACGTTTCAATTTTGGTTCGTCACGCTGGCCTATGGAGTGCCGGCGGTGATCACGAACTATTGGGTCAACTCACGGAGGGTCGCCGTTGATCAGGAATTGCTCAGGCTACAGCCTCCAGCCGGCCCTCCTCACAACCCGGAAAACTTTTGACTCTGCGCCTCCCCGGCCTGGTGCAAAACTGGACGGCGGTGTGAGGGGGAACCCTCACGGCCCGGCGGCCGCCTTTGGCGCTAACGGCTCGGCAATGAGCTGGCATTTGGCGTCGTGAACCATGACTTGTGTGGGGAGTGACCACCCCCCAAGTGACTGATGTCAGGCCAGGGGATTGGCGGGCTGCATCTCCAGCACCGGCGGCTCATCAGGATTCTGCCGCACAAGGCGGGGAGTGTATTCCGCCAGGATCACAGGTGCAGGCACCTTCTGCGAATCTCCGGACTGCGCGGCCGCCGGGCCTTTCAGCATGGCTTCGACAGCATCAATGTGCTGCTCCAGCGTGCCGCCGGATGCGAAGCGATTGCCGTTTCCATTCAGCACCGCCGCCCACTGCCGGGCGGCGGCGGGATCAGTGGTAGCTATCTGAATGGCGTAGCCGCGGACCATGTCCGCGAACTTTGAGTGGCTGCGGTTTTGATTCAGCCATCGCCCGGCGCCTTCTGGATCGCGCGCGGCCCAGGAACTCAACATGCTCTCCTCCGGCGGGCGGGGCATGTACACCCCCTGGACCACGGCGGGCGCAGGGGCGGGCAGCACCGGCGGCGGAAGCAGCCACTCATCGCCTGTGAGGGGCGTCCGTGGTTTCAGGTTCGCTGCCGCCGGATGCTGGACGAGCGGTGGCATGATGGCGACCTGCCGCTTTCGCGCCGCGGACGGGGAAGGCGGCGTGTCTGTGCGCAGCGCCATGAGCAGGACGGCGGTACAGCCGGCGAGACCAAGGGCGAGGGTGAGTCGTGTGGATGTTTTCATGGGTGCAGTTATGGTGTGTCGTTGCTTACTTCGAGAACGCCTTGCCGGCTTCCACGCCTTTGGCATTGCCGCGGCGCTTCTCATCCCAGTTCTGAATCTGCTCCTGCTGGAGTTTCCTGTTCGAGTCATCAATGTTCTTGAAGTACTGCTCCTTGCCGAGGACTTTGCCGGAGGAGGGCTTGCCCTCAGTTGGCAGCGTCACACGACGGCGAGCGGGAGCGCCGCCTGATGCGAATGGGTCAGCCACCTGCGCGGGGTCGTTCCCGAAAGTCTGCGGAATCTGCGGAGGATCGAATCCGATAGGCACCGTGCCGCGGTGGAAGGCGTAGCGGTTCTCGCCCTGCTTCACGATGACCGTAGCCAGCCCGGCGATGTCGCTGGCTTCAAAGACTCCGCGTGGATCGGTGGTGCCGCTCTGAACAGCCTGATTGCCGCTGCCCAGCGCCTTCACTTCTGCATCGGCCAGCGCCTTACCGCTCGCGGCATCCGCCACATTCACGCGCACGCTGCCTTCCTGATTCTCCTTCACCTCCAGCTTGAGCGGCGAGATCAAAACGAGGCCGCTCGTGAACAGATTATCCCCGCGCACGATGGCGAGATACGCTCCCTCTTCCTTCACGGGGAGGGTGAGCTCCTTCTTCTTCACGTCGTAGTCTTTGCCTTCGCCTAGCTGGAAGGATTCGCCGGCCTGCGGGGCGATGCCGGCAAGGTTGATCTTCGTGATATTGCTCAGGCTCTTCTCGCGCAGGTAGAGTTTCATGAGGTCCACTTTGTAGAGTTGGACTGCGCCCTCTTTGAGGTTCCGGTAGTCGAGCGTGAGCTTCACCGGCTCGCCGGGTTTGAAGACGCTGACTTCCGGCAGGCTGACTTTCTTTTCCTCAAACCACGCGATGGCCTCCGCGGCGTCTTCATAGACGGCCTTCACTTTCTGATACCACTCAATGGCCAGCGCCGGCTGGCCCTGCGCGTGATGCACCTGGGCGGTGACGTAGCGCGCGTAGTCGCGGTCTTTGCTCTCGCCATTGGCCACCGGCGCGGCGGCCGCGAGGGCTTTGTCGAACTGGCCCTGCCAGAACCAG
>JAYVJI010000707.1:0-4271 GCA_043769435.1 Verrucomicrobiota bacterium | reverse complement strand
GGTGCTGGCATATATCTCCATGCCGATGCCGAAGTCTTTTACGAGTCCTACATCGTCAATACCGTCACCATTCACATCCATCTTCACCGGATTGAAAGGGTCCTGGAATATCCATATCTCCTCCAGCGCGGGCACCTGGGGAATATAGACGACGGAGGCAGTGGCCCACGGGGCCAGCGCCAACTGGCCCCCCGCAAGGAGGGCCAGTTGGAGGAACTGCAGGGCAGCGCCGTTATGGATCATGTTGTTAAAGATTGAAGGGATTGGGCGCTACCGCAGCGATACGGTAGAAACCAGATGGAGAGGCAGGCGCGGGGAGGCTGGTGGCCTGGATGTTTTCCTTCTGCGGAATGATGTCTCCGCTGTTGTCTGTCCAGGTCGTCAGATTGGTGGAGCGCTGAATGCGGTAAACCTGACCCACCACGCAGTTCCACGAGAGCGTGGCGGTGACGTTGCCTCCGCTGAAGTTGAAGGTCTGCCCGGTGATTGTGAAGTTGATATTGGTCGTATTGACCCCGCTGAGCACTATGGAGACCCACTGCCCCCCCGTGACGAGATTTCCCGTAGCGGGATCCACCTGCCGGATGACGGTGCCTGTCTTCTGCTTGATGCGGATCCTGTGCAGCTGTAGAGCGTTGCCATTGGTGGGCGTCTCCACTACTTCCAGGTTGTCCCGGCTGTTCATGTTACTGTCTGCATAGGTGCGGCTGGCAATTTGATCCGGTATCGCTGGGTCCAGCCTCCACGGCTTGCAAAGCTGGGTGCCGCCACCGGTCAGCGTCTTGGTCACGGTCAGGTCCAGATCATTTATCAGGCTGGAGGCGGCGGGGTCCAGCAGGGTGGATGCCTGCGCGGGTGCCGCCGGGTCTGTCCATGCGGCAGTAACCTTCACTGGCACGCCGCCCGTGGCTTTGACTGTGAAGTCTATCTCCCCGCCGTCCGGCAGGAAGACTTCCTTGATGTTCGGCCGCATCCTCACGCCATTGTAAAGTGCCGCGTGATTGCTGCCCACGATAGTCACAGCCTCTGCGGTATCCATTGTCCCCCACCCGGTCTTGTAGTCTGGTCCCGCCTGGATAGCGAGGGCCGGGTTGGCATTCACCACTGTCACATCGTCCGCCGTGTGGGTGATCAAGGCGCGGAGCGTGGAGGAACGCATGGGCTCTTTATTGCCCCAGAGATCTTCGTGACGGAAGCTCACCAGATTGGCTGACCCCGCCACTGCCGGCGCGGCAAAAGAGGAGCCAGAGACGGTGGCATATAGGCCAGTGTCATCTGTGGTCACGATATTAACAGCTTTGGCCACTACGTCCGGCTTCATCCGGCCGTCGTCTGTGGGGCCGTGTGCTGTGTAGATGGCGGAGTTGTCAGCCAGCGACCGGTTGGCATCCACGCCCCCGACGACTAGAGCGTTCTTCGCGACACCAGTGCCGGACAGCGTGTCATAGCCACTAGTGCCCCCGTCATTCGGCAAGGCCACATCGGCCACACTGACGGCTGGCCCGAAGCCACCCACCACCTGCGGCAGGAAGACAGGCGAGGCACTGGTGCCCCAGTTCGTCCAACCGAAAGCCCCGTTACGGAATGTCGCCATAAAGAAGCCGGGATACCCGCCTATGATGAGAGCCGAAAGCCCGGTGTCAGGGCCCTCCAGCCTTTGATTTCCCGCAGCGCGGACAGTTTGGAAGTAGGGCTTGGACACCGCCTGCTCATCCACTGCTCTCGACGCAGCAGTGTACAGCCCGTAGTAGTTGGACTCTGCCTGCGAGAGCGCCAGATCACCCTCCCATGACAGGTAGGCATCCACCACTCCTGTGATGTCGGAGACCGCATAGGTCCAACCATGATCCGAGCCGTAGGAGTGGTTTGACACCCGTCGGTCCTTTAATTGGGCAAGTGTTTGACCTGCGATTTCGATTAAATCAAAGGTAACGTCGTGAGCAAAGATGTTCCCGTTGAAAGCCATACCTCTGGCTTCCCGTGTGGGAGTGTCCGGCGTGATCAGACCGGCTGCCCCCAGAGAGCCGGCCACAGCACTGGCGTGAAAATCAACCAAGCTCGAGCCATCGCCCACTGTGATACGGCTGGTGCCTGACAGGAGAAATTCGGGGTGATTCAGAAATGGGATACCCCCTGCTCCGCCATCCCACATGAGCACTTGTCTGCCAGTGCCATCCAGCCCCGGGGCTATGGTGCCGCCAGCGGCTGCCGGCCACACCTGGCTGGTCTTGATCATGATGGCGTTGGACCTGTTGAAGCTCTTCAGGAATAGAGGAGCGCCGCCATCGTTGAGCTGCGGGCAAGCAATCCAGCCACCACCGGATAATTGTGCACTCACCCGCAGGTGCAGTGCCACCGCGGCTGCCGTAGCTGCGGAGTCTGCCTGCGCCAGCGCCGCAGCGCGGGCGGGTTGCTGTGCAGTGTTCACTCCGTCCTCTTCGACGGCCCGGTTCTTGAGACAGCACGGCACCCCTGCCAGACTCGTGACTTCGGTGGCACCAGTGATGGGCCTTTTGCCTAAGGTGGTAGTGCCTGCGCTGCCTGGTGCTGGTGCCGCCACGGACGTACTGGTTGCTTGTATTTCCGCAAACAGCTGTGTTGCCTGGACATTGATAATCGTCAAGCTTGCGGCGGCTGCCGTGATGGCGCGCCGCTTTGCGCAGCTAACTACTGATTTCTGATTTCTGATTTCTGATTTTTCATGAGGAGTGTAATTTTTGAATTTAGAATTTAGATGAATGTCGGAAACTGCAACCCTTAATACGAAGGCGCTCACTGCTAGCTCCGCCGTAAGATTCTGCAACTCAATTTTGCATTTTCTTAACAACAACATCAGGTGATCAGCGAACAACTACAGGAGAGGAACCAACTCAACGCCTCGATCCGGGAGGGAAGAGGCCGCCGGATCGAACTCCACTAGTGATTAGCGAAGAACCCGCGCCCGTTTGGGTGTGGAAGGAGGAGTAACTCGAAAAGAATCGAGCCGTTGATAGTGAGATGGTTACACGCGAGTTAGTCAGGAGCCTTTTGCCTAGGTTGCCCCAGACCTCGAAATCAGCACCAACTTGCTCTACAGTTGGCGCAACCAAGCGCAGAACCCGCAAAGCGGGAGCGCAGGCTTGGGAGCCGTAGGCGAGCAGGCCGGAGCGGACGCCTTGCGGGCTCTGCGCCGCGAAAACCCTCTACTCCGGTCTCGCCGGACAATTCCGTGCGCTCGATGATGCCGGTTTTTTCCGGTCTAATTGAGTGCTGATTGACCGGAGCTGGATTTACTTTGGTGTGGTGCCGTGGGTCAGCGATTTCAGATAGGCTAGGAGGTCGGCCACCTGCTGGTCATTAAAAGCCTCTAAAAGCCCCTCCGGCATGAGGGAGCGGCGGAGGTATTTTCCTGAGCGCACTTGATCCTTTGGAATGCGCTGGTCCTCAAGTCCCACCTGACGGAAAATGACGGCCTTTTCGTCTTCACGGACAAGGAATCCTTCCTTTAGCGTGCCGTCGTTCATTTCCACCCGGTAGACGCGGTAGCCAGGCTCCATGGCGGCATTTGGCGTCAGGAGGTTCCGTAGAATGCCGTCAGTGCCCATGGCTCCCACCCCGCTGAGGTCCGGCCCGATCATGGCTCCAGAGCCATTGATAGTGTGGCAGCCGATGCAGACGCTGGCCAGCAATTTACCCTCGGCAACATCGCCGGGCTTCTCTGCTAGGGCGATGTATTTGGCATACCTAGCATCCATCGCCAGGGCCTCATCGGGTGACATCACCTGGGGAAATTCGGTCGTCTTTGCCACGCGGCTGCTGCCGTGTAGTGTGCCCCAGTCAGTGCCGCTGAACTGCCGGACCAGGCCCGGCGGCTTTTCACCTGGGAAGGTGCGGTCAAAGCCCGCGCGGATCTCCTGGGCAGTACGGCAGACATTCCAGACCCGGTATTCCGCCAAGGAGGCGCTGGTGCCCTGGGGCACGTTGCTCTGGCCTATGCGCAGGCTCTTGAGGTCCATGGGCGCAGGCCCGCTTTCCGCCTGATCAGGCTCGCCATTCAAGTAGATGCGTAACACTCCAGAGGCATCACGCGTCACGGCCACGTGAGTCCACATGTCCGGTACAACAGGTTTTTTGGCAATGATCACGTCATTCCGGCCAGCAGTCCACACGCGGAAATTACCGCCGTAGAAATTGAAGTCAGCTTCGTTAGGCCAGCCTAGAATGCTGTCTTCATTTCCAATGCCCGGCGCTAGCTTCACCCATGTCTCCACGGTGAACGGGCCTGTAAGATT
>JAYVJI010000706.1:0-14879 GCA_043769435.1 Verrucomicrobiota bacterium | reverse complement strand
GTGGAGTTATTCAGCAGGTCCATGATGACCCAGATCCCGGCGGTGCCTCCCAGGCAAAGCAGGAATGGGGCGGCGAAGCTTTTGATCACATAACGGTCGAGTATGGTGGAACCATAGTAGAGTGCGAGCAGGGCCGGCATGCTGAGCACCATCAAGGCCATGAGCGCGAGTTTTCCAAGGTAGGCGCCTTCGCTGGAATTCATGCCCAGCGGGTTATTCAAGACATCATCCAGATGGGTGATCATGTCTCCTGTGATCCACCATGCCCCCAGGCCGCTGGCGGCCAGGAAAAGCGGCAGCACCAGATCCCGTCCGCGGGAGCGCAGCAGGGCGAGGATGCCCGCCGGGAGAAAGCACATGAAGGCGAGTTTTGCAAGCTGACCGACTAGGGCCAGCTGGAGACTCCGCCGTCCCTGGGGGTTGAAAACATACTGCACGTGGTCGTGGAGCCTGCTTTCCGCGCCTAGGCTTTTCATCGTTTTCACCGCCAGCAGGGTGAATATAATGGCGCCGGCGAGCGCGGTAATACCGGTGAGCCAAGGGGGACGGCGCACCATATTCAGGAATGCTGCGGCAGCCCGGCGCAGCACGCCGTGCGCAGGTTTTCCGGTGGCTGTGGCTGGTGTGGGATCGGTCAAGGCAGACCCCTAGAGTGAAGCGGGGGACGGTGACGTCAACCTTCAATCTCGTCTGGTGCCTCTGCGGGGATCTCAGTGCCCATGGCGCGGGCCAGCTCCCGGAGCGCGGTGCTGGTTTCCCCCAGCAGGGTCATGAAATGCAGCACCGCCACGCGCCCGGGGCTGGTGTCTTCACCGGCGATGGCTTGATCAAAGGGGGCGGGGATGGCCCGGGCAGCCGCGATCATGCCAGCGATGAGGCTGTCCAGCTTTTTGGTCCGGTCAGGCTGCAGCTCCATGGCGAGTGCCCGGAGGCCGGGCCCCTGCATCACGGTGCCGCCGGGCCTTGTGTATTCCCCGGTCCAGACGTGGAGGACGCCCTCCGCATCATGGACGTGATCCAGCTGGGTGGTGTCGCTGAAGCAGGAGTGCTCGTCCTCCTGCTCCCGCGTGTCCCAGGCCACCTGGAGCCTCTCGCCTGCCAACTCGGTGCCGGTGAGAAAGACCAGGCCATAGAAGATACGGTCGAGGATGGACCCCGCGTAGTCTTCTTCAAAGACGGCGCGAAAATTCCCCAG
Source organism: Verrucomicrobiota bacterium (assembly GCA_043769435.1). Lineage (GTDB taxonomy): Bacteria > Verrucomicrobiota > Verrucomicrobiia > Verrucomicrobiales > V1-33 > JAYVJI01. Next base: position 13,684 of record JAYVJI010000706.1, on the reverse strand, counting down.
CTTTCCGGGAGCCCATTCTGCGGCTAGTTCCTCTAGGTGAGAAATGATGAGCGCGCAGCAGGCCTGCAAATACTGCCCGCGTCTGGCGGCAAACGGGGCCGTGGTGTAGTCTGTCCAGGGCCGGTCTCCTGGTCCGGTGGCGCTGAGGTCCTGACCCCAGAGGAGGAACTCCACGGCGTGATAGCCGCAGGTGATTCCTTTTTCACCCTCCTGTTGATTGAGCGATTCAATAACTTCCCCGGTTAGGTTAGGATAGCGCTTCTCGTCTGCGATGATGGGAGTGACTGGACTGTCCGGAATGACATCGATGATGGCCTCGTCCAAGGGCCAGGAATTCAGTAGTGGTTCCGGGCCATCCGCGTCATCGATAGGACCGGCGTAGTAACGGAAGGCTTCGGTGTAGAGATAGGGCTGGCGGGCGGCTGACCATGCGGCCCGGGCTGCCGTCAGCCCGGCCGCACTGGGCGCGGCGAGGAAGGAGCGGACAGCACTCTGGAGTTGCCTCGCACCGGTGAGGGCATCGCTGTAGGTAGCGAAGATGAGTGCCGCATGATGGCTGGCGACTTTCTTTGCCAGGGATTCGTGGCCAGGTGGCAGCTCAGCCCGCAACAACCCGGAGAGGCAGGCGGTGAGTATCAGATAGGCGCTGGCATTCATGGCTGGCGGGGGAGGTGGAAAATAACGTATTTACTGCGGGGGAAATGTCTGCATGGAACAGGAAATACGTTCCGCGTCCGCCTCACCTATCCGCCATATGAAATACTCAATAGTCCCGCTTCTGGCCGTCTCCGTGATGCTGCCGCACTGGGCGCGATCCGCACCTTCCTCGGCCACTTCCCCCACTTCCCCCACTTCACAGTTAACCGGAAAAGCCCATGGTTCTCCCCGCCCGGGGCGGCAGGTGTCCCGGTCAGGAGTCATGCGCAGCAAGGCGCCGGTCCGGCAAAAGCAGGTGATGACCAGCCGGGTGCGGATCCTAGTCGATCCGGATTTTACACCAGAAGCGCTGGCGGCCCTCAGCGCGGACTGCGGAGCGCTGCGCTGTGAGAGCCCTGACTACGCGCCAGGCTGGCATGTGCTCACAGCGGCTGGTCCGGAGGCGGCCCTAGCTATGAGTGCCATGCTCAGCGGGATGCCCGGTGTGAAGGAAGCCGCGGTCATCGTCGGACGCAGGATGTCGCACCGGCTCATCCCCAGCGATACCTATTTTACCAATGCGGCAGCCAATGCGGGGTACCAGTGGAACCTCGCAAATACCGGCGCCCGCGGCGGCACGGGCGGCTTTGATCTGAATACCACAACTGCCTGGAATACGCAGCTGGGAACGGGCGTTAGGCTCGCGGTGATAGACAGCGGCATTTTGCTGACGCACCCGGATTTGCTGGCTAATGTGGATGCGGTTACGGCGGTCAATCATGATTTTATCGATGGCGACAGCAACCCCGCACCCGCAGACGAAACCGATGCTCATGGCACGCAATGTGCCGGACTGGCTGCTGCCCGCGGGAATAACAGCATGGGCATAACCGGTGTAGCGCCGCAGGCCACGCTGAATGGGTTGCGGATCGACCTAGCAGTACTCGCTGATGACCAGGAGGGTGGCGCCTTTTCCTGGCGTAATGACCTCATCGCGGTGAAGAGCAGCAGCTGGGGCAGTGACGATAGCGGGAATATCATGGATGGCCCCGGCCCCCTTGCCGCAGCTGCCATCAATGACGCCGTGGCCACTGGCCGGGGTGGCCTAGGCACGGTTTTTGTCGTGGCCGCGGGAAATGGGGCGGCAGAGGGGGATGACTCCAACTACGATGGCTATGCCAACCGCCCGGGCGTCATTTCCGTGAGTGGCACCGGCGATGACGGGCAACCAGTTTACTATGCCGAGGGCGGTGCGAATGTTCTCATCAGCACGCCAACCGGGCCTGATCTCGGCTCCGGATTGATACAGGGCATTTCCACCATCGATCTGCCTAGCACTGGAGGGGACAATGATGGCACCAGGGCGGATGACTACGCCAATAGCGACTACACCGCCTGGTTCGGTGGGACATCGGCCTCCGCCCCGCAGGCCGCAGGCGTGGTGGCGTTGATGCTGCAGGCGCGCCCGCAGTTGTCATGGCGGGATGTGCAGGAGGTCCTCATCGCCTCAGCGGGCCGCATTCTGCCGGAAGACCGGGCGTGGACGACGAATGCAGGAGGGTATGCCTTCCATGAAGTCATGGGCGCAGGGCTCGCGGATGCCGCCGCCGCCGTCACCCGCGCGGGAACATGGGCGCTGCTGCCTCCGCGCACCAGCGTGGTGAAGACCGCAGCTCCGGCGCTCGCCGTTCCTGATGCGCCGGCTGCTGCTGCCTCCTGGCGCTTTGATCTCGCGGGGGACCCCGCCATCCGCGTGGAGCACGTCACGCTGACTGCAGATATCACGCATCCGTCGCGCGGGGAGCTGGATATTCAGCTGATCTCCCCCGGCGGTATGGTCAGCCGCCTTGCCCGCCAGCATGATGATCCCAACCCAGCTATCCCGTGGACCTATTCCAGTGTGCGTCATTGGGGGGAAAACTCGCATGGAATGTGGACGGTCAGGGTAGCAGACAAAGTTGGAGGAAAATCAGGCCTGATCAACGCCCTAACGCTGACACTGTATGGTTCCGCCGCCAGCGCGCCTGCTGGTCCGCCCGTCGTCACCAGCCCGGCAGCCCTGCCGGCCACCCTCGGCAGACCGCTGGCATACCAGATCACGGCCAGCGGTGCCCCCGTCACATTCAGCACCGCCGCTGCACTGCCCTCATGGCTCACACTCAGTCCCGGGGGACTCATCACCGGCACACCTGTCGCCACAGGGAATACTACCTTCACAGTCAGGGCCACCAATGCCTCAGGCACCGGCACAAGGCCCGTGACCATCACCACCAGCCCAGCATCCACGCTGGCAAATGCAGCGGACCTGCCCTCGGCCGTCTGGCGTACGTCCGACACTCTCCCATGGACCAGGGTTTCTGCCGGGACTCATGACGGGGTGGATGCTATCAAGTCTCCAGCTGCCGGAAATGATACGACCTCATGGATACAGACCGTCGTGGAAGGCCCGGCCCTCGTCTCTTTTTGGTGGCGGATTTCCAGCGAGGAGGATTTTGATTTAGGCCAGTTTGATGTTGATGAAGCATCTGTGGCGGTTGTTGGCGGCGTCGTCGCTTGGAGAAAAGTAGAGCGCTATCTGCCAGCCGGACGCCACCTGTTGCGCTGGAGTTATACCAAGGACGAAACAGACTCCGCAGGATCAGATACCATGTGGGTAGATGAGGTCAAAGTAACCCCGAGCAACGAGATAGCTCCTTTCATCCTCCGGCCTCCCTACGCTGTGTACGCTCCTGCGGGGGCCAAAACCCAGCTCTCCATCGATGCCGTAGGTCAGGAACTGATGACGTTTCAATGGCAGCAAAACGGAATCAATGTGCCAGGTGCCACGGAAAGAACCCTCGCCTTCCCCGCCCTCAGCGCGGACCAGACAGGGAACTACACCTGCACCGTGACCAATCCCCTCGGCAGCATCACCAGCCCGTCCGCAGAGGTAGGCATCACTCCCGCCGCCTTGGCTGCTCAGCTGGCCACAGCGCTTGACACCACAGCCGTGACATGGGGCACCTCCAATGTCTCCAGCTGGTCTCTACAGACCACTGATACCTCTGATGGCACCGACGCCGCGCGGTCCGGCCCGATCACTCATCGCGGGGAAACCGTGCTCCAAACATGCGTCACCGGCCCCGCTCTCATGCTCTACAGTTCCCGCGTGAGCAGTGAGCAAGATTACGATTTTCTCACGCTCTACATCGATAATGTTCCCCTGATCCCCCTGAGTGGTGAAGCGGAGTGGACGGAGGAATCAATCCCCATTCCCGCAGGCGATCACGTGGTGGAATGGAACTACTACAAGGACGAGACCGACGAGCCTCCCGTTGGCCTAGACGCCGGCTTTGTTGATGCCGTCAGCATCATTCCCACTGGATATGCCTCATGGGCTTCCATGAAATTCACGCCCGCCCAGCTCGCCTCCCCCGGCGCTTCCGGGCCAGGCGGTGATCCGGATGGGGACGGTATCATCAACCTGCTCGAGTATGCCTTGAGCCTCGACCCGCTGGTAAATTCCCGCGCGGGCCTACCCACACTGACCCGGAGCCAGTCGGGGCTCACCTTCGAATACCGGGAAAACGCCGACCTGATAGACATTACCTACATTGTAGAAACCACCAGCGAACTGACTGCGGGCACATGGTCTCCAGTGCCTGCTGCGCCACAGCCCGGTCCCGGGCGACTGATGCGGGCGGTTATTCCACATGGAAGTGGAAGCGAGCGGAAATACGCTAGGCTCCGCATTCTCCGGAAATAAACACAGATGTCCCACACAGCTGAGCATCCGCACACCGCGCGCCGTCAGCTTGCTTCCGCATCCCGAAGCAGTCTCATCGTGGTGGCGGGTCCGGAACCGGGTGTCCGCTCCGGAACCGACTCCGCTTTGCCAGGGCCCGAGTTCCATCGGCTGACCGGGCTGGCAGTGCCCGGTGCCCGCTTGATCATTCAGCAAAACGCTCACGACATCCTGTTCATCCCCGCTGCCGCTGCCACGGCCCCCTGGGGAGAGCTGGCGGACGAGGTGGACATACAGGTGGTTTCCGGAATTTCCCTGGTGCTTCCGCTCAGCGAGTTCCCGGCGGTCCTGAGGGCTTCTGCCTATAGTTTGGACCGGGTGGCCGTCCTCGCCGAAGAAAACCCCTTCACCCGCGGAGGCGGAGACACCGGTTTTGTCGAAGCGCTGCGCCGCGAGCTGCCCCTGCATGTTCTGGAGCGTATCGCCCCCTGCATGGCGGCCCTGCGCGCGGTGAAGTCCCCCGGAGAACTGGCCAGTATGCGCAAAGCCGCAGCCATGGCCGTAGCAGGCCTCAAGCGCGCGGTAGGTTCCATCCGGCCCGGGGTCCGGGGGTTCGAGGTGAAGGCGGAGTATCTCTATGAAATCTCGCGCCGCGGCAGTGCTGGCTGGGGTTGCCCCCCCATCACAGCCTCCGGAGCCGAGACCCTCCTGCTTCACTGGCATGGAGATAAAAAGCCATGGGAGTCCGGAGACCTCGCTTTGCTTGATTTCACGGCGGAATCCAGCCGCAGCCACGTTGATCTCGCCCGCTGTGTGCCCGTAAATGGCCGCTTCACTCCCCGCCAGCGGCAAATGTATGACGAAGTAGTCGGCCTGCTTCACGACTGCACCGCCCTGCTCCAGCCAGGCCCCACCCTGCTGGAATGCCAGACCGAAGCGCAGCGCCTCTCCGCCGCTGCCGCCCACCGGCTGGGCCTTACTTCGCTAGCCGCAGGCTCACCCTATCAACACCGCATTTTCCACCACATCGGATTGGAGGTTCATGATCCGGTCCCGGATTCCCTCCCGCTGAAGGAGGGCGCCGTGCTCGCCGTCGAGCCCGGGCTTTACTCACCCGCCATCGGCCTCGGCATTCGCTTGGAAAATACCGTCGCCCTCACCTCCAGCGGTCAGGAAATCCTCACCGCTGCCATGCCCGTCAGCGCCAGCGAAATCGAAGCGCTCATGCAAGCCTGACAAGCCCGACCCAAGATCATCGCAACTCTCGCCGGGTGCCGCTTCACCACGTTTTGCGGCACTCTTCCATTCCTGATGTGCCCCGCGTTGCCGTGAAGCGCCAAGGACGGGGCAGTTATCAAAAAGTGTTCATTTTTTCTTGAACAAATCAGATTGTTCGATTACTAAAGGTCGAAACCATCCAAAATGTCTCCCACTGCCCTCCAGGTCAACCACTCAACCCCACCCCGCCTCACCGGCGTGGAGGTGGAAGTTATCGGTCTGTTTGTCAATGCCGTCCGGGTCATAGGATTGCCCAAGAGCGTGGGAGAAATCTATGGGCTGCTTTTCATAAATCCGGTGCCATTGCCTCTGGATGAACTCGTTGCGCGCCTAGAGATCAGCAAAGGAAGCGCGAGCCAAGGGCTGAAGGTATTACGCGGATTCGGCGCGGTGCGGCAGATTTACGTTGGAGGAGATCGCCGGGACCACTATGAAGCGGAGACTGAATTAAAGCGCCTCGTGGCTGGATTTTTGCATGGCCAAATGAAGCCGCATCTCGACGGCGGCAGCGGACGACTGACGCGGATAAGGGAAGTCGTCGACGCGGAGGGCGGTTCTCAGGAAGGGTTCTACGCCAGCCGATTAAGCAAACTCCAGCAGTGGCACAGCCGCAGTCAAAACCTGCTCCCGCTCATTTCCGGACTTCTCGACTGATGACGCTGCATTCTGCCGGAGATGATATTCTGAAGTGGAGGGCCCTGCGCTCCAAGCCAAAGTCCGAGCACCTAGCGGCCCGGCACTTGAGGGCTGCCGAGTTCGAAACTTTCTGCCCGCGGATCCGGTTCCAGCGGCGAACGGCGCGGGGGCTCGTGTGGTTCACAGAAGCGATGTTCCCCGGCTACCTGTTCGTGAAATTTGCTGCCGATTCCGCTCGGCATATTGTCTCCCTGCCCTTTGTTTCCAGCACCCTCAGACTCATGGACCGGGGCACCGTCCCAGAGGGACTGATCCATGAGTTGCGCCTTGCCGTTAATCATGATGAAACGATTGTGGTGCCGCAGCGCTTTGAACCCGGCCAGAACGTCGAAATTGGTGACGGCCCACTTCGTGGACAATTCGCCACCCTTGTCCGCGTGTTACCCGGCACCGAGCGGGTCCGCATTCTCATGGAATTCATGGGCCACCAGCAAGAAATAGAGGTCTCCATCCTTAGCCTCCTGTGTGGACGGGATCCGCGCATCGACGCCCTCCCGTCCGCTTCCTGAATAAATTTTCTCCATAGTGCCGCTTGCCTTTCCGGTATGCCGCACGACCCGCAGCGCTCCCCGCCAGCTACAAAAATGAAGCTGTCAAATACTCAGTATTCAACTCCCCTCCAGTGGTTTTGCTTGGCCTCCAAGCTAGCGACCACGGGCGGCAGCTTGTCTTGATTTGACCCCAGTTTGTTCTCCGGTTTGAAAGAAAAAATAGATGTCCTAATTGCAGGTGCAGGCTTCTCCGGCCTCGTTCTCGCGGAGCGGCTGTCCTCAACCGGGCATCGTTGCGTGGTGGTTGAAAAGCGCGCTCACATCGGCGGGAATGCGTGGGACACGGTGGACCAAAATGGGGTCTTGTATCATCCGTACGGCCCGCACTACTTCCGCACGAATTCCAGACTGGTCCGCGACTACCTTTCCCGCTTCACCGAATGGCAGCCGGTGGAGTATAAAATCAAAAGTTGGACAGAGGGACGCTACTGGAGCTTTCCCGTTAACCTGACGACTTTCGAACAATTGATAGGCCGTGCTGCAACGGAAGAGGAATTCAAGGCCTGGCTCGAAGAAAAACGGGTCCCCATAGCCAACCCGAAGAACAGCGAAGAGGTCATCCTGTCTCAGGTCGGGCATGAACTTTATGAAAAGTTCTTCCGAGGCTACACCCTCAAACACTGGCACCGTCACCCGAGGGACCTAGATGCCTCAGTTGCTGCCCGCATTCCCATCCGCACCAACCGGGATGACCATTACCTCAGGGAGGAATTTCAAGCCCTTCCGAAGCATGGATATAATGTTCTGTTCGAGCAGTTAGTCGCCGCCTCCCGCGGGCTCGTGATCAGGCTCGAGACCGACTTTCAGCAGGTGCGCAGCGAATATGAGGCGAAGCACATCATTTACACTGGCCCGGTGGATGCCTACTTCGGATTCTGCTATGGACGGCTTCCGTGGCGGTCACTGAGGTTTGAGCTGGAGTCCTTCACGGCGGAGGCACTGGCAGGGCGGGAAGCCATCGCCGGCAAGCCCGGATACTGGCAGCCAGCCATGCAGGTGAACTATCCCAACGACTACGAATACACCCGCAGCGTGGAGATTAAGCACGCCACTCAGCAGGCGTCAGATTCCACAAACATTGTCAGGGAATACCCGCAGGACGACGCGCCCGGCCGCGAGCCCTACTACCCTATCCCGGCTCCGGATGCGCGGGCACTTTATGAGAGGTATCGCCTGCTCGCCGCTGCCGAGTCAGGCGTCAGCTTCTGCGGAAGGCTGGCCACATATCACTACTACAATATGGATCAGGTCACGGCGATGGCCCTTCACGAATTCGACCGCCTGACCGCACCCGGCGGGCTGCTTTCCTCCCCTTCTGAAATTTAAATTACAATATAACGATATGACACCAAAGGATAAACTGGCAAATGGCTCGGCTGTTATTGGAGTTCTTGGACTCGGGTATGTTGGCCTTCCGCTAGTGCTGGGCTTTGCAGAAAAAGGCATTAATGTAATCGGCTTTGATGTGGATACGAAAAAAGTAGCGTCTCTGAATGCAGGGCACTCCTACATCCAGCACATCGGTCCGGAGCGGGTGGGCGCTGCGGTGCAGGCCGGCAAGCTCAGCGCCACGTGCGATTTTTCTAGGATCCCGGAGGTGGATGTCATCATCATCTGCGTGCCCACGCCGCTGGATAAACATCACGAGCCCGACCTCAGCTACGTGCGGGCCACCCGGGACACCATTCTGCCCTACTTGCGCGCTAACCAGCTGGTGGCACTCGAGAGCACCACCTACCCCGGGACCACAGATGAGGAATTCCTCGGCCCGATCGAGGGCAGAGGCTTCACGTTAGGGAAAGACTTTTTTCTGGTATTTTCCCCTGAGCGCGAAGACCCGGGAAATCCCGACTTCCATGGCACCGGCATTCCCAAGGTAGTCGGCGGTCATTGCCCAGCCTGCTTGGAGCAAGGCGTCGCAGCCTACGGCGCCATCTACAACGAGGTAGTTCCTACTTCCTCCACCCGTGTCGCGGAAATGGTGAAGCTGCTCGAAAATATCTTCCGCGCGGTGAACATCGGACTCGTCAACGAAATGAAGATCGTCGCTGACGAGATGGGCATCGACATCTGGGAAGTCATCGACGCCGCCAAGACCAAACCCTTCGGCTACACCGCCTTTTATCCAGGCCCGGGACTCGGTGGACACTGCATCCCGATCGATCCCTTTTACCTTACCTGGAAAGCCAGGGAATACGGCGTCCATACCCGCTTCATAGAGCTGGCCGGCGAAATCAATGAAGGCATGCCTGACTATGTAGTCCGCAGAGTGGGCGAGCGTCTCAACAAAGCGCGCAAACCACTCAATGGCAGCAAGATTCTTATTATGGGGCTCGCCTACAAACCAAACGTAGACGATATGCGGGAAAGCCCCACCTTTAAACTTTTTGACCTCCTCAAGGCACAAGGCGCAGAAGTGAGTTACTATGATCCCCATGTCCCAGTTATTACCGCCACCCGCGAGCACGCCGAGTATACCGGATGGCAGTCCATTGAATGGAATCAAGAAATTGTGCGAACCTTCGACCTGGTCCTGATTTCCACAAATCACGCGAAATATAACCTAACTGAACTCGCCGCATGGGCTCCCACCATTGTTGATACCCGCAATGCGATGCTAAACATTGCGACTAGCCCAGGGCAAGTGACGAAGGCATAACACTTTTTGTGCCTTTCTATCCTCTGAATCTAAATATAAACAATCATGAAGGACAAAGTCGCAACGATTTACAAGGATGGTACTTACGCTGCAGCCAACCCTAATTGCGGGGAGGAAAATACTGTCTGGAAAGCAGGTCAGGTGATGCGCATGATAACCAAAGCAGGGCTCAGACCACAGTCGGTTTGCGAAATCGGCTGCGGAAGCGGCGGAATTCTCGTAGAACTGCAACGCCACCTGCCTGCGGTGCAATTCCTAGGCGTGGAGCCAATGCCGGAAGCCTACAAGCACTGTTCCGCTAAAACGCGTGAAGGCATTTCCTTCGTCAACTGCACGGCGAATGAACTTACTGAAGCATACGACCTGATCCTACTTCTCGATGTCTTTGAGCACGTTGAGGATTTCATGGGTTTTCTTCGCTCAATCCGTCACCTCGGACGGGAATTTGTTTTTCATATTCCATTGGATATGACGGCGCAAATGGTCCTAAGGGATGAACCAATTATGCGGGTGCGAAAGGAAGTGGGACATCTGCACTACTTCAGCAAAAACACCGCGCTGGCAGCCCTGCGCGACACAGGATATGAGGTAGCCGACTGGTTCTATTCCAATATGCGGGGAAGCGCTTATGCAGCGCTGAAAACAAGACTGATGCGCTGGCCCCGCAAGATTCTAATGAAGCTGGCCCCTGATTTTGCAGTGCGTTTGCTTGGAGGTATTCCCATAACCGTGCATGCACGTCCTGCGTCACCTAACGGTAATCCTGTCACAAAATGAAAGTCGCTGCTATCGGATCCGGAGCTTGGGGAAAAAACATCGTTCGTACTCTCAATGAAATGGGGGCACTGGGTGTCATTGCGGAAGCATCACAACCGCTGCGGGATCAACTCGCTGTGGAGTATCCGGGACTCGAGCTGGTCAGCAACTACAGCGATATTTTCACGCGCACAGACATTGTCGCCGTGACCATCGCCACGCCGGTCCCCACACACCACCCCATCGCCAAAGACTGCCTCCTCGCTGGTCAGCACGTTTTTGTAGAAAAGCCCATGACCTTAAACTCGATGGAAGCGGAAGACCTCATCCGCACCGCAGAGGAGTGTGGCAGGATTCTGATGACCGGGCATCTCCTGCTCTATAAGCCAGCCATTCAATTCATCCGGACCTATCTGGCCGCGGGATCACTGGGGCGGGTTTTCACTTATCATCAGGAGCGGATGAAGCTGGGCAAGGCGAGGGCTGTGGAGAATGCTCTGTGGAGCTTGGGCGTTCACGACGTCGCCGCACTGCTCTACATTGCAGGGGAAGCCCCTGTCAAAGTCAGCTCCTGCGGTCATCGGGGCCTTCAGCCGGGGATTGAGGATGACGTTCACCTGCACATGACCTTCGGCGACGGGCGTGTGGCGCACCTCCACAATTCGTGGCTCTGGCCCGAAGATCGCAGGGGACTCACCGTGATAGGGGAGCGCGGCATGCTGGTTTACAATGAAAAAGCAGAAACGGTCACCCTAGTTAAAAAACGAGTTGGACAGTCGCTTGAGAACATTGATGAGGGCAGCGATGTGCTCTTCACGGCTCCGCCTGGCTTCCAGCCGCTGGTCGCGGAGTTACAACATTTTCTGGATTGCGTAAGAACGGGCGACCGCCCACTGACTGATGGCGTCAACGGATTGGATGTGATTCGTGTACTTGAATCCGCCTAACTATCTGATATCCTGCCATTAAGATGGAACGAATCCTCATAGTCCACAACAGCTACCAGCACCCCGGTGGAGAGGATTCCGTGGTAGAGGCTGAGCGCAGAATGCTTACCTCCCGGGGACATGAGGTCCGGGTTTTTCTGAAGACTTATACTGATCTCCAAAACACCCCCCGGTGGAGAGTGCCTCTTCAGTCGGTGTGGTCAAGAAAGACCGCAGCCGAACTCCGGAGAAATATCAATGAATTCAGACCCGATGTTGTCCATTTTCACAATACATTCCCGTTAGTCTCGGCGGGTGCGTACTGGACAGTTTGCAATGCAGGCATTCCAGTCGTGCAGACCCTGCACAACTTCCGCTGGCTTTGTTCAGGAGCAATACTTTACCGAAATGGCCGGGTCTGTGAGGATTGCATCGGAAAGTTTCCATGGCGGGGAGCACTCCACGGGTGCTACCGGAACTCCCGGATTCAGACCATCGCCAGCCTCATGTCCCTCGGCGTGCACCGCATGCTGGGAACTCTGAAGTCTCGTGTCACCCTTTTTATTGCCTTAAACCAGTTCTGCAGGGACAAGTTTATCGAGGGCGGATTGCCGTCCGGAAAGTTCCGCATAAAGCCAAATTTTCTGGATGGCGAACCCACAGTCGCGCAGGTCCCCGGTACCGGTGGGCTGTTCGTGGGTAGGCTCTCAAAGGAGAAGGGCATTGATGTGCTGGCCGTTGCCGCCGCAGGATTGCCCCCTGATTCTCTGAAAGTCATCGGAGGAGGAGATTTGGAACCACTCGTCCGGGAAAAGTTTGGGGACGCGTTCCTCGGCTATCTGTCTCTGGAGGAAATCCTTTCCCAGATGCGTAAGGCCTCATTTCTGGTCATACCAAGCACGTGTCACGAGAACTTTCCAAGAACTATTGTCGAAGCTTTTGCGTCCGGGATTCCTGTCATAGCCAGCCGAATAGGAGCTATGGCAGAGATAGTGGAGGATCAGGTCACCGGCTTACTTTTTGAACCGGGAAACGCTGTGGACCTGGCAACGAAACTGCGCTGGGCTCTCGATCATCCTCTGGAAATGGCAGTTATGGGTAAAAATGCCCGCATGAAGTATCAGGAAAAGTACACCGCTGATATAAATTACAACATGCTGCTGGAGATTTACCGAGAGGCTGTTTTCCTGTTCAATGCCGGGAAGCAACCGCTCTCCGCAGCTGGGGTGGCATAACCTGGGTGCTCATCAATAACTGGCGAGCCTAGATGTAAGCCGCTTCTTGGCCCCCATGTCGGCCCCGCCAGAATGTAGTATCGGGATGGCGCCAAGGTTCTTTTTACCGTGCCACCATATACTTATTTTTGAGCGTTACGTTGATTTTAGCCGACGGCGGCTACCAAGGTAAGCTGCAAGATTCTTGACAATCAGCCTCAATGGTCCGCCCATGGCATGGGGACACCCGCTGCTAAACCGGAAATTGGAAAATTACGCTTCAGATTCTGCCGCATTAATCAAACTATGTCCTACACAGCCCATCCCACCGCTATCATCGACGAGAACGTGCAGATTGGAGATCAAACAAAGATCTGGCACTTCGCGCACATTTGTTCTGGAGCCCGGATCGGTGAGCGGTGTATTTTCGGGCAAAACACGATGGTTGCCGCAGATGTCGTTATCGGTTCCAATGTTAAGGTGCAAAACAATGTCGCGATCTATACAGGGACAGAAATCGAGGATGACGTTTTTCTCGGGCCATCCTGCGTATTGACTAATGTTACCAATCCCCGTAGCCAAGTGAAGCGCCACAGTCTCTTCGAGAAAACGATCATTCGCCGGGGCACCACGGTCGGTGCCAATGCCACCATTGTGTGCGGCATTTCGCTGGGCCGCTACTCCTTTATCGCTGCTGGTGCGGTAGTTGCCAAAGATGTCCCGGACTATGGATTTGTTATGGGCGTTCCCGGCCGCCTGAAAGGCTGGATGAGCCGCCATGGGCATCTCCTTGATTTCGACGCGGCAGGCATGGCGGTCTGTCCAGAATCCGGGTTCTCCTATACATTAAACAACGGGGCCGTGAAGTGTCTGACTCTCGACGAAGATGCGGCCTTGCCAGAGGCACTGTCTCAGGGCGTCCGCACCTATGACGAATTCAAAACCGCTGCATCCTAACCTTGTTTTGAATCTGCCAGCCACCCGCCTGACATCACTGCCAGCGCCCCGGCGGTATATTTCCACCATTTAATATATGAAAAAAGCATTCATCACGGGCATTACCGGTCAGGATGGCTCCTACCTCGCCGAACTGCTCCTCGGTAAAGGGTACGAAGTTCACGGACTGATACGACGCAGCTCCAGCTTCAACACGGCGAGGATTGATCACATATACTCAGATAAGCACCTAGACGGCACGAGGCTCTTCCTGCACTATGGGGATCTGACGGATTCTACTTCTCTGG
>JAYVJI010000705.1:0-2801 GCA_043769435.1 Verrucomicrobiota bacterium | reverse complement strand
CTCGCCGTCGTAGGCATCTTCAGCGGCCTGCCGGAGGGCTCGCCCGTGATCTTCGGCGCGCAGGTTTTCAACATCACCTACCACGGCGGCACGGGCAATGACGTGGTGCTCACGCTCGTGAGCGGCGGACTGCCTCCGTTCACTATCGACAAGTTCACGTCCAGTCCCGTGCCGGGAAATCCGGGTGCGAATGCCGTGCTCATCGAAGCCACCGGCCAGCCCGGCGTGCGGCACGTCATCGAGTCCAGTAATGACCTCCAGTGGTGGGAGGTCATTGATGAGATCCCCGTCACCAGCAATGCCCAAGGGCACTCCATCTCGACCTTCTTCGACGATAACCCCGACCGCCGCTTCTACCGCGTCAAAGAGGCCGCGCTCTGAGGCCACGGACCCGCTGACCCCACACCATACCACACCAATTTATGACAACACACACGCTCACCCGCCGCCTTGCAGCCCTGTTCCTCACCTACGCTGCGGCGCGGGCGGATTTTCAAAATGGCCAGCCTGCCGTCCTCGCCCTTGGCGAGCCAGCGCTGAACGAGTCCTTCGCCTATGCCACCGGCGTGGCGGTGGATGCGGCGACGCACAAAGTCTTCGTGAGCGATGGGGGCAAGCACCGCGTGCTGCGGTTTTCCTCGGCGGAGTCGTTGCAAAATGGCGGCGCGGCGGAGGCGGTGCTGGGGCAGCCGGACTTCCAGAGCACCGGTCCTGGGCTGAGCGCCACGCAGGTCAATCAACCGCAGGGAATAGCGGTTAGCGCAGATGGCCGGCTCTATGTTGCGGACAGGAATAACAACCGTGTGCTGCGCTTTGACAACGCGGCCACCATCACCAGCGGCAGCGCGGCGGATAGCGTGCTGGGGCAGGTGGATTTCACCCACAGTGGGCAAAACAACGCCACCGCATCGAACCTGCAATCCCCGTCCGCCCTGGCAGTGGACCCCAGCGGACGGCTCTGGGTGGCGGACACCCAGCAAAACCGCGTGCTGCGGTTTGACCTCGCCGGCAGCAAGCCTCCCGGCAGCGCCGCAGATGGCGTGCTGGGGCAGGCTGGCTTCACCACGGAAATAGCCGCCGTTTCGATTTCCGCGATGAACAATCCCAGTGGTCTGGCGGTGGACGGCACGCTGCGGCTGTGGGTGGCGGACACTGGAAACAACCGGGTGATCCTCTTCAACAATCCCGCCGCCATAACCAATGGGGCGGCGGCGGACAAAGTGCTGGGGGAGCCGGACTTCCTCTCCATTTCCCCGCCAGCCTCCACGCTGCGGAACCGGTTCAGCGTGCCCCTTGGCCTAGCGGCCTCCGGCGGCACGCTGTGGGTGGCAGACAGGGATAACTGGCGCGTGCTGCGTTTCGATACCGCCCACATCAAAAGCAATGGAGCCAATGCCGACGGCGTGCTGGGGCAAAGCAGCTACACGACCCATGGCTACGGCAGCACGAACGCCGCGCTGAACCGGCCCGTCGGCCTGGCCTTGGATGGCGGGCGGCTCTGGATCGTGGATCGGGATAATAACCGGGTGCTGCGCCATGAGAATGCCGCCTTTCTCCCTAACGGATCCAGTGCGGCGAGCCTGTTGGGAGACACCAGTCTGGTGAATCCGACTTACCCCAGTGCCACGCGGTTCGCTGCCGGTGCCAAGGGCATTGCCGTGGATCCTTCCACCGGCAAAGTATTTGTCTGCGATACGGCGAACCACCGCGTGCTCCGCTTCGCCTCCGGGGCCGCTCTCTTCAGTGGAGCCGCCGCCGAGGGCGTGCTGGGGCAGAGCGATTTTATCTCCAACGGCTATTGGAACAACCTCCTCCAGCCCACCGCCTGCACCCTGGACGACGCCGGCCACCTCTGGGTCATGGACAGCGGCAACAAACGAGCCCTGCGCTTCACCCCCGCACTGGACTCCACCTTCACCGCCTTCAGCCTCAATGCGCAGAACCAGTTCACCCTCACCATGAGCGCGCTCGTGGGCGAGACCTACGAACTCCGCTCCTCCCCCGACCTCCAAGACTGGACCACCATTGAGGGCATCTACCGCGCCACCATCGGCAATCCCTTCGGCACCCTTACCTGGACTGCGCCCACCGCCGCCGCAGGCCGGCGCTTCTACCGCCTCCAAGCTCCGTAACTCTTTTTCCGCGTCATCGCCCTCCAGCCCCGGCGGACGGGAAATCCGCCCGGCGAGGAACCTCGCCAGTCCGTGCTTCCAGACCCGGGCGGCATCAGTTCCTCATACTACGTCCAGCACCGGCCTCGGGCTGGTCATCATCAAACGCTGCGCCGACCTCCACGGGGTATTCGCAAAGCACTCATTCTAGCGGCTGAAGGCTCGGCTTGGATCCGTGGAGCCAACGCTAAAATGCGCTAATCAATTACATTACATGCCCAACCTGCGGGCGGCCTTCCAAGCCGAAGGAAGCAGGATGCTCCCCTGCCCTGCCGACTGGTAGCCGGCGACCATGCACTGCCAGGATGCCACTGACACATCACTAACTAACTAACTAACTAACTAACTAACTAAAATAACTAAAATAACTGGGCACACTCCACCCGCAGAGGTTCCTGCTGCAGTTGGCCCGTCCTGAAAGGGCTTTGCGGTTTCAGGGTCAGGGAACGCAAGGCCAGCGCCGGGGAGCCGCGCGGGAGTTTTATCGGCACATCATCGAATGGCGGCACCCTCCCGGTGTCGCGGGCGTGACCCTTGGAGGTTTGCTTTTTCTTTCTCCCATAATTCTGCGATTTCCTTTTGCGGGATGGGGACGAGGCCGGCGACGGGGTCGTGGCGGTGGCCGGAGAG
>JAYVJI010000704.1:0-3431 GCA_043769435.1 Verrucomicrobiota bacterium | reverse complement strand
CGTGCCCTGTCCGGAGGACCAGAGGACGGTGAGCGCTTGAAGCTCTAAGTTGGATGGACGTGCGACTTTCATTGTGTGGTCTGCAATCAGCTTTGACCTGGATTCTTTTTCGCCTCTTCGCTACTACTCTCTTAGTAGTTTGGTCAAGAAATTTATTTAGTGATGGTGATTTTTTTTTGACGAGACATTTCAGCTAGCCTGATTATTCTGCATAGCGGTAATACGTGGCCCGGCTTTATTGTTCACCGGCGCTCTGGAAGCCTGCATTTATCAGTCTTCCAGCGCGCATACATCGGATGCGGAGGTCTCATCACGGGACCTGGATTTGTTGTGAGGGAGTGGACCACAAGTCTGCGTGATGAGCATCCATCGTGCGGAAAATGCCTATCCATGCGCATCAGGCGCATCAGGCGGCATCTGTTTTCTGTGGAAGCTGCTCACCACACCAGCAGCAGCGCAGCATGGAATGCACATGGTTTCCATTGCGCAAAGTCATGAGGCGCATGAGCAGGCAGCACTTCATCCATCCTGCGCCACGTGTATCCGCCTTCACTACAATCACTCATCGAACTCTTCTCTGAACTGCCGGAGATGGAACGCCGGGAAATGCTGATAAACTTCGCTGACGGAGCGGTGCGTCAGGCGCCACAGGAGGGAGAAGTGTTTGATCTGGAGGATGTGAGGAAAGATGAGGACTGTACGGATACTGTCGGCATTTTTCTGAGGGTGCAGGATGGAGGCTGTCATTTCCGGATAACTCTGGGCCCGCAGGTGCAGACGCTGACCCGTGCGATGACGACGATTTTATGTCAGGGACTGAATGGATCGGCTCCGGATGAGGTTATGGATGTACCGGCGGATTTTGTGCCCCGCATCGTGGGAGCTGAACTGGTGAGGCTGCGCAGCCAGACGGTTTATTATGTGCTGGGGCGGATGAAGGCCGCAGTGAAGGTCTGGCAAAACCGCCAGCGGACTGCAGCCCTCGGCGCTTCCTAAAGGCCATGCGTGCTGCCCTTTTTGATCTGGATCAGACTCTGTTGCCCTACGATACCCAGGCGCTTTTTTGTAATTTCGTGCTGCGGCGCGAAGGCTGGCGTCGGCTTTACCCGCTGGTATTTGGACCTGCTCTGCCGCTGAAGGCTCTGCATTTGATAGACACGCGGGTGCTGAAGCGCATGTTCCTTTCCTATCTGTGGAAGCTGCCGGCATCTAGAGTAATGTCGATGGCGGATGAGTTTGCGGAATCAGTGGTGCCGCCACTGCTTTACCCCGCCATCGTGGCAGAAGTGGAGCGGCACCGAGAAGAGGGCCGGACTCTGATCCTCACCAGTGCCAGCCCTGACATCTACGTCGGCCCCATCGCCCGCCAGCTAGGCTTTGATCATTGGTTTGGCACGCCTGTGGTGCTGAAAGAGGGCGGGATGCCGCTGGTGCCGCAGATAGCAGGGGCGAATAACAAAGGCGTCGCTAAGCTGCACAGAATGAAGGAACTCTTCGGCAGCGGACAATCACTGCCATTGCCTGGTTGTTATGCATATTCCGACAGCAAGGCGGATCTTCCCATGCTGCGGTGGGTGGAATACGCGGTCACTGTGAATCCTGACCCTTTGCTGGAAGGCATAGCCACGGATGAAGGGTGGCCCATACTGAGACCCCCGCGCCCGCAGGCTTCACGCATGGCCTTCGGTTGGGACTGCGCTATGCAGTCGCTGGGACTGTGGCGGGCTAGACCTTGATGAAGAACTTCCTCCGGTACATCCATAGAAGGATGAGCCACTCCGCCGCCAGAATGGCGGCGCCTTTGATGACATTCAAATAAGCGGGGTGCAGTTCCTTCTGGCGGAAGGCCATAGAGCTGGTCCATGAATCCGCCAGCGCTCCAAAGTGCCTGATCAGTGCCTCATTGATGAAGGATGTCCAGAGATGCGCCATAAAGTAGGCGGCGAGGGAATTCATCCCGATGACCTTCAGCACAAAGAGACTGCGCCGGAGGCCCCAGACATCCGCGACGGTGTAGAAGAAGGCGAGGAAACAACAGCAGAGCCCGCCGCTGTAGAGCGTCCATGAAGGAGTCCAGATCCGCTTCACAAGAGGGCAGGCGCCCGTGGCATCCAGCAAGAGCCCTAGGGCGATGCCGGCGGCCGCAGCGATGGCCAGCCATGTGAGCTTATGGCCATGCGTGCGGGGGGAGATCAGCACCCGGCCTGCCAGCAGGCCCATCAGCATGGTGCCCAGCGTCGGGATAAAGCTGAGGGTGCAGTAGCCGCCTGAGTTGTGGTGAAACTCCAGCGGCCATTGGAGGAAGCCCGGGCGATTGAAGAGCCATACATCAAAGGCTGCTGCGGCATTGCTGCCCTTGCTCCAGTGACCTGCGAACCCATCCAGCACTGTGCCGGGGCCTGCCTCCACCGCCGCGTAGTTGAAGTTATCCGGCACCGCATGCAGGGCAAAGAAGGCCCAGTAGCCCACTAGGATCACGCCGAGAGCGCTCCATAAAACCCGGGGCCCCGCAAAGCCCAGAGCAAAAAGAACAGGATAGCCCAGGCCTATCTGGGTCAGGGTATCCTCCAGCGTCCAGTGCGTGTGATCATAGTCCAGCGAGCGGAGAAAAACGCCCATGAGCACCAGGATCAGCCCGCGCTTCAACGCGTGCAGGAGCAGCAGCATCCGGGAGCCCTCCTCCGCGCGGCGGGTAAAGCTGAATACCATCGCGGCTCCCACCAGAAAGCTGAATGAGGGCTGGATCATATCATGCAGCGAACACCCTATCCATTCCACATGGGACGTGTGAAAGGCCAGATGCTGCGCCCACTCAGCGGCCGGCTGCACGCTTGTCAGGCTGGCCAGGTCCATGATCTCGGCCATCATCAGGAGCATGACAAATCCGCGCCAGGCATCCAGTGAGAGAAGGCGCGGCGGAGCTGCATGAGTGTGGGAATCGGACATGGCCCACGCGTATCATAGATGGCCGGGGGAGAATAGCATTTTTTTAGTGCTCCCGTAAATAAATCCCTGCCCTTTACCTCGCTATGGCTTGCGCTTTCGATGGTGAGTTGCTTCATAGGGCGACCATACAAGGGCGACCACACACCGGCCAGCCCTGAACACCAATGCAATACCACACATGGACCACCAGCCGGGACGGGTTGATATTCGACCGCATCATCGACGTGCGCTCGCCGGCGGAGTTTGCAGAGGATCACTTGCCCGGGGCTGTGAATCTCCCGGTGCTTGAAGATGCTGAGCGCGTGGAAGTGGGGACCATGTATTGCCGGGAGTCCCGCTTCAAAGCACGGCGCTATGGCGCGGCCATGGTAGCCAGAAATGCCGCCCGCCATCTGGATACCTACTTTACAGACCAGCCGGAAAACGCGCGCTTCCTGCTTTATTGCTGGCGGGGGGGGCAGCGGTCCCGCGCGCTGGGAACCATA
>JAYVJI010000703.1:0-4314 GCA_043769435.1 Verrucomicrobiota bacterium | reverse complement strand
GCTTACTATGCCCGGGATGCCAAGCCGCGCTTCCGCAGCATGGCGTGGGAAGGCGACACGGTGTATGAACAGTGGCGCGACCAGAACTTCGGTACATGGAAGGAACAGCTCGACGCAGTGAATGCTACCTGCGTCTTTACATGGTTCGGCCAGATGGAAGCTCTCGACGACACGCGGGACGATGCTGAGTTCGAAAAAGCGTGTGGTCGCCTGCTGGATGAACTGTTCAGCGTGACTCCGCGGGTGGTGATGTGTGCACCACCGGATTTCGAGAAACCACAGACTCCTTTTGCACCGGATCACTCAGGAAAAAACAGTCGCCTTGGCCGGCTCAATGAAATCACGAAGCGGCTGGCCGTTTCCAAGGGCTGTGTCTTTGTTTCCTGCCGGCAGGAAGCTGGAGAAAGATGGACCAGCAATGGCCTCTTTACAGGCGGAGAAGGAGTATTGCCGCTCGCATGGAATCTTGCCGGCGGCCTTGGGTTTCCATCGCGAAACCCGCCAAGTCCTCCTTTGTTCTTTGGGAATTCGCCACTGGAGCAGATAAGAAGGAAGAACCGTCTCTGGCACGACTGCTGGAGGACGATGAACTGGGCCTTTGCCTACAGTGACCGGACGGAGCAACCGTTTGGCAAAGGCACAGGCGTGCATCCGCCGATGGCGAAGGAACTGGAGAAATATAAACCGCTGCTGAGCGAGGCTGACGAACGCATTCATGCACTGGCGCTTGGGCAGCCGCTACCGCTTGGGCAGGAAAAGCCCGCCGCGCCCAAGCCGCAGCCGCAGCCGCAGCCGCCGGAGGTGGAGCGCGCCACCTTCAAAGTCCGGGACGGTTTCGAGGTGAACCTCTTCGCCAGCGAGGCCGACGGGCTGGTGAAGCCGCTCTCCATGCGCTGGGATCACAGAGGTCGGCTGTGGGCCGCGTGCTCGCCCTCCTATCCGCAACTGGTGCCGGGCGAGCCGCACAGCGATTTCATTCTCGTCTGCGAGGACACGAACGCCGACGGGAAGGCGGACAAGTTCCACAAATTCGCCGAGGGCCTAACAATGCCGATGGGCATTGAGTTCGCGGCGGATGGCGGCGTCTATGTTTGCGAGAGCACGCAGCTGGCGCTCTTACGCGATAATGATGGCGATGGCGTTTCTGAGTCGCGGGAGGTGATCCTCTCCGGCTTCGGCACCGGCGATTCTCACCAGATGATCAACTCCCTGCGCTGGGGGCCGGACGGCTGTCTGTGGTTCAGTCAAGGGCTGCACATCTTCTCACGGATAGAGACGCCGCATGGCATCGTGCGCTTTGATCGCGCGGGCTTGTGGCGCTTTGATCCGCAGTCATGGAAACTCCAGGGATTCTTTGGCAATGCCGCGGCAGGCGCTAACTGCTGGGGCGTGACCTTCGACGACTGGGGCCAAGTCTTCCACTGTGCGGCGGACAACACGCCGGGCTTTTACACGACGCCGGGCCTCGGCACGCTGGCGAATCCGCCGCCCTATTATAACATCGGCGCGCTGGCCGTATCACCGGTAAAGGGCATGTGCCTTGAGTTCATCAACAGCACCCACCTGCCGCAGGACCTGCAGGGCGTGCTCTGCAAGCCGGTGTATTTCGCTAACCAGGTGCTGCTCTATAAACCCGTGGAAGACGGTAGTGGCTTCAAAACAGAAGACCTCGGGCCGCTGCTCACATCGTCGAGCACAGCATTCAGGCCGCTGGGCGTGCAGACGGGCCCGGATGGTGCGCTCTACATCTGTGACTGGTTTAATCCCGTTATAGGCCACTACCAGGCCAGCTATCGGGATCCTAACCGCGACAAAATCCACGGGCGTATCTGGCGGATGACGGCGACGGGGCGGCCTCTGGCCTCACGTCCGCTGCTTGAAAAAATGCAGGCCACGGAACTGGTGGAGCAGCTTCATTCCAAGGAACGCTGGGTCCGGGATCAAGCCAGAAGGCTTCTGGCCGGGAACCGGGACTTCGTTCTGCCGGACGCCCTCTGGAAGCCGGAGCAGACCACTCCGGAGTCCCTCTACGAGGCGTTGACCTTGCAGTCTATGTTGGGCGCCGGGCAGGATGAGCAGGATGAGCTACTCCTCAAGTGCCTCGTGCATCCGGATCCCAAGCTGCGGGCGTTCGCAGTGAGAACATGGACACAGCATGCCGCCGCTCCGGATTCCGATGAGCCTGATTTCATCACCATGCTTGCCAATGCCGCAAATGACAGCCACCCCCGGGTGCGCCTGGAGGCGGTCATTGGGGCTAGCTATTTCAGAAATGCCGTCGCGCTGGAAGTGGGGTGCGGGGTGCTGGATCATCCGCGTGACCGTTTCATCGACTACGCCCTAGCCAATACGGTGCGGGCGCTGAAACCAGTCTGGCAACCGGCTCTGGAGGCGGGCCGATTGACATTCGAGGGCAACGTCGAGCACCTCGCCTTCGTCCTCCAAGCCGATGGCGCAAAGGATACAGCTGGAGCGTTGCAGACCATCATCGCCAGCGGCAAGGTCGAGGCCGCCAGCCTCACTGGGTTGCGCCTTCTGCTCATCGCCAGTGGCGATGCAGAGCAGCTGGCCACGGCTGTCAGGGCAGGGCCGGTGACCGAAGCAATAGCAGACGCCCTAACAGAAGAGGCAAGCCGGCGGGGCGTGAAACCGGCCGGGGATCTCGCCGCGGAATTCGCTTCATGGGAACAGCGTGACGGGCAGCACATACAGGGCACGCGGGCTGTGGCCCTCTGCCGGCTGGCCCTGGCTTGGGGTCTCGCCGATAGGGCCAGCGCTCTGCCCGCGCTGCTGGCCAGCCCGGAGAGCCCGGTCGCTGTAGCCGCAGTGAAAACCCTGACCCGCTGGAGGGGCAGGGAATGCATCCCCGAACTGGAAAAGCTGGCCGGAGACACACGCCCCATGGTCGCGGTCACCGCCATCCAGGAATTGCTCCGGCTCGATACGCGCCGGGGCACATCCGTGGCCGGAGCCCGGATCGCTGCCGGTGCCAGCGTGGCGGAGGCTGCCGCCCTCCTGCAGACTGTGCTCTCGCTGCAGCAAGCCCCAGCCATGCTTGCGGAATATTTCGAAAGCAACACTCCTCAGCGTGAAACGGCCCTAGAGCTGCTCCATGCCCTGGCCACCGCAGGGCGCACAGAGCCCGCCCTAGCCGGCATCCTCAGCAGGGCCGCTGGCCTGAAGGAAAATGCCAGTATCATTCCCGCGCACAGTCCTGCATTCGTCACCAGGCTCATTGAAGAATCAAATGCCACTGGTGATGCTTCGCGCGGGCGGGAGGTTTTCATGGCCTCCCAGTCCGCATGCACCGGCTGCCACAGGGTGGGTGAAGTGGGCGGAGTCACCGGCCCTAACCTGACCTCAGTGGGCCGGGGCCTGACACCCGAACTCATCACCGAGTCACTCCTCTGGCCATCCCGGCAAATCAAAGAGGGCTTCTTTTTGACCACCCTGACACTGGTCGATGGAGGCGTAACCTCCGGATACGCTCTCAGCGAGGATGACGCCATTCTTCAACTCAAAACACCGGGCACCAACCTAACGCAGAAAGTTCTCAAAAAAACCATCTCCCAGCGTACCGACAACGGCAGCCTGATGCCGGAGGGGCTTACCTCATGGATGACCGGCCAGCAACGCGCTGACCTGTTGAAATACTTATTTGAACTGGGCCGTGAGAAAGGCCAATGAGATAGCGGCCTAGATGCTTGAAGGCTTAGTTAGTTAGTAAGTTTCATGGGGCATTTCTGGTACAGCACGGGCTTTTACCTTGCTCGATCACGGGGCCAGTCTCTCATCACTTCGCCATTTGGCCTCCACTGTGCTACCTTGTGGTAAAACGACCGGTAAAAATCCCGTGCAAAATCTGCGCCCCAATTCTCCACCTCATATAGTTCCTGACCTAGGGCAAAGAACCTGCGCCGCTGCTCACACATGATCCGTAGTGCATGGTCGCGCACCTCCCATGGGCTCGGGGGCATTGCCCGCAGCTCCGCGACTGCTTCTGCCACCGCCTCCGGACTGGCTGGCACCACGCGGGAAAACTGTGGGTGAAGCCAGCAATCCCGGCCCCCGCGGCTCCCTGTGGATACCACCGGCAGCCCGCAGAGCATGTATTCAGTGGTCGCATAGCTTCCGCCCTCCTCAGCGGACAGAATAAGCCCCACGCAGGCATCATCCAGGCGTTTAGCCACCTCAGGTGTCGAAAGCCACCGGCTTTCCCTGTGCGTCATTTCCGCGCCGGGCATCAGGGCCGCAAGTTCATCAAAATAGACCTCGTCATCCCCGGCAGCCACCACACTCCCAATGAACAACGTG